>JASJDV010000008.1 GCA_030064985.1 Simkaniaceae bacterium
ATGAGTCTGTACCAACTTTTTCCTACAATGAATATTTTTTCATTTTGTGTATTATTCGTATAGGCTCAAAGGGTAACAGCTTCGTGTAACGGTACCCCATCAAGCAAGCAAAAAACCGTGAATCTTTTAGTTTGCTTTGCTGTTTAAGGGTAGCGCCCCCTTTTTTTTTATCCTCCAGATCTATGAAAATTAGGACCTTGCAATTAATTTTGTAAAAGGTAGTTTTAGGTTCATGCCTATGGGGGAAAGTCTATTGGAAAATGTAACAAAAGCCGTTTTATATGTTGGAGATTCATTTAAAGACATGAAGGCGGCGAATCGGAGCAGGCTTCCATTTTGTTGGAGTTACCACAGGACTCGTTTGTCCTGAGAAGTTTGAACGAGAGCATATAACAAAGATCAATCACTTGGCTAACCTGCTTACACTGATAAAGAATTAGGCTTCAATTTTGTAATTTGGAAAGAGCCTCAAATCGGATTTTTTCTGCGAAAAACTTCTAGTAACTGGATAGAAAATCGAACTCTTTATTTTCTTCATCAGATCTCAAAATTAGGAATCAAAGATCGATGAGAAAGACCAAGAGACTATATCTTCAATCATTCGTGTTACAAATGGAAATTTTAGGCTCATTATTTTCTGTGAAAAGGCTAAAGAATTCTATGAATTGTAAGAACAGTTTTAGGATAGTCTTCGACAAGAGTAGGAAAGACTTCGGCAACGCTATTCAAAATCTCTTCTGCCTGTGATTGAACGGAAAATTGAAGGGTTTTTCTGACAATTTCTTTCAATGCATCTTCAAAGTCCTGGTTATGCTTTTCTGACAAAAGCGCTGTATCAAAAAAATGAACGATCAAAAGATCCCCTTCTGTCCAGCTTTCTGTTGTTTCATAAAATCTATGATCAAGCTCTTCTCCAAGGCGAGGGTTTTGATTGGCTAAGAAACGAGGAGAGTTTGCTCCGATAGGAAGATGCATGAGGGTACCACAACCACAAGAAATAAATGAGAATTGGTTTGTAGAAGGAGCAAGGTATAAAAGCTGGAAGAGCAAATCTGAAGGGAGATCGTGAGAAGCAATCATCTCGTTGAGCGCAGTAATAAAAGTAATCGACTCAAAATGGGAATCTGCCGAAGTGATATAGTCTCGGGTTAAACTTTGAATCATTCCTTTTAAAAGGGCAATGTAGGAAAGAGCCTCTACAGAAGACTCCATGTATTCACCCATAGCAATAAAATAGGTTTGATCAGCAAAGCGGATAAAATCGTAGTAAGATCCTAGGTCACTTTCTCGGTCAGGTTTTGCCAGTCCTACGTCGAAAGCTGGCCATTTAGGGACTTTTGCTGGTAAAAGTTTAAGGTGACTTTCTTCTAAATGGTCCCAAACTTCTTTGATTCCCTCTCCTTTCCCTCTTTTTTGTTCTTTTTTCAGGTAAGCAGAAATGTCGGTAATAAAGTCGACAATATCTTGATACCGCTCGTTTAAAGAAGGGGCGAGTGCTTTTTCAACAATTGCTCGTAAGTCACTAGGAAGAAGGGAAAGCTGAATCGATCCAAAACTTAACTTGCCTACTAGGAGTTCAAAGACAATGACCCCTATAGAATAGATGTCTGTTGCAAAAGTAACGTTTAGAGGATCTTTTCTTTGCTCGGGGCTCATGTAGCTTGGAGTTCCTAAAAATTTTCCTCGCTGCAAGGGAAGTGCACTTTCTTTATCATAGGTGAGCTGAGCAATGCCAAAATCAATCACTTTAACACTTCCACCTTTTGTCATTAAAATATTTTCAGGTTTTAAGTCGCGGTGAATCACGCCGTGTGTATGCAGGTGAAGGATGGCGTAAGCCACTTGCAAAACAATTTCAATGCAAGTTTTTGGAGAGAAATTTTGTTGCATGATGAATTGTTTCAGTGAGATTCCCTGAACAAATTCTGTTGCAATATAAAGACCATTTTCCCATTCCCCGTGTCCTTTTAATTTGATAATATTAGGATGGTTGGTAAGAGAAATGATTTCTGATTCTTGTAAGAATTGTTGGATCATTTCAGGGTGCGTAAGATACTTGGGAGAAAGAACTTTAACAACAATGGGAGAATGATCTTTAGGATCCAATCCTAAATAAAGAAAACTCATTCCACCCTTACTTAAAAGAACTTCAATTTTATAAGGGCCAATATGAGAGGGATGAGATAAAGGCTTATCCTCTCCCGTTAGATTCGGAAGGGTTGATTGCTTATGAAAATCTTCTGCAGTCACTCCAAGGATTCCCGGTTAAAGCTAAAGCTATTGACCCAATTTTATAATTTTTACACCGATCACATCGCCGATTTGAAGGAGTGCGCCTTTCCCTATACACTGACCATTAGCGACTAATTTCACTCCTTTCTCCACTTGAACACCTAGTTCAATAACGTTCCCAGGTTTGAGTTTTAAGAGTTTATCTAAGCTCATTTTTAGTTTTGCTACTTCAATGGTAAGAGAAACGGGAACTTTGTTTGGGGATACCATTGATTCCTCAGGCGCTTCGTCGACAGAAACAGCCTCCTTGTCTACTGATTCACCATAAGGGGGTTTTTCGTCATTTTCGTTGTCCATTGTATTTTCCTCAAAGTAGTGTGCGTAATCGAGAATTTTAATTGAGTCTTCCTTCACTTTTGCGTGAAAAAGGGGAGTCTTCTCAAGCTCAAGCTGAAAGGTTCCTTTCTTTAATTTGGGATAGTAAGAGCAGTGATCGAGAATGACAAAGTCACCTTCTCGGATTTTTCTCCAACTCTCTTGAGACAGTATAGTGCGCCCAGCACTAACAGAAACCTCGGCAAAAACCGATGGATAGAGATTGGAAGGGAAAGAGAAGTTCCAATCTTGTGCATAATGGTGTTTCACGGATTCCTGAAAATGTGTTGGGCAAATGAGTCGTCCCCAAATTGTCTCTTTTGTATACGCAATCGCGAGATCAATGCAGTAAGCATTTTCTTTTACTAGTGGCATATCAATCAGTTTAGGAGCAAGGCCTGGAAAGATTTGTATTTTCTCTACGACTTTCATCGATTGAGCACATAAGTAGCGTAGGAAACCTTCTTGCAAGTAAGGATCTGAAAAACCGTCATTTCCAGCTTCAGGGTGAATAACCCAGGAGGAGAGTTTTGAAAAATCTTCGGACGGGAAAACAAGAAAAAAACTTCCCTTGAGAGGAGAAAGCTCAATGGCTAGCTGCAATGGCGAACGTCCCATTCCACTCAGAATGCCACTTCCCTTTTTCCATTCAGCACTTCCTACTGAGACTTTTAGATTCTTAACTCCTAAAGAGGTAGAAAGTTCATGTGTAAAGTCTTTCCATGGAAAGGTTGGAAAAGATCCCCACATAGGTATGTCTCGAGCTCCTAACACTAGGGATTCTACTTGTTTTATCCACTGATCAGACGGTGCGCTCATAGCATTTTTATCCAGTTTTTCTACAATTGCTAAAGATACTTGATTTAGTTCAAAATTAGAAAGAGATTTTTCTTCAAAGCCACTCTTCGGTCGCTGTTTTCAAAAATTTTTCAGGAACATTAACCCAGCTTACAGGATGTCTCACCCTCTAAAAACTTCCTCTTGCCATAGAAGGATACTACTGTCGGTTTTTAGAGGACAAATAACGCTCAAAACCTGGTCATAATTTCTTTGGAAGACTTTTGGGGTTGACTACGTGTTTTTTTGTCTTTTTCCTCTTGCGTGCAGGTGCGATTTTCATTAAGTCTTGGAGGAAGGATATGGACTTGAAACCCTTGAAGGGCTTGGTGTGTTTTCAGAGAATTTTGTAATGTAGCTAGGTGCGTTGTAAAAAGATTCAGGCATTCCGAACTTCCCAATAGTTGGAGGTTAAAGCTGTGGGGGGCTGTATCATAATGATCCACGATAATTTGCGCACCGTCAAAAGCAGACCCTTTCATCTGTATAAAGACCGTTGTTGTTGTGATTCCGTTTTGACTTTCGACAAGAATAAAATTTGCCATTTTTTCCAGCAGATCAGTCATTTCTGGAGTCAATGCGGAAGTCAATGTTGTAGAAAGTGTTTCTTCGGTGGCGATTGTGGTAGATATTTCTTGAATTTTTCCGTGTTGCGCTACATGGCTGAGCTCTTGCTTTCTTTGAGAGGAGTCTTCTTTTTTTTCCTTCTTCTCTTTTTTCGAGGCTATATCGAAAACCGAAAGTTTTCTTTGGTCTTGTTTAAGAAACTTGTGGGAAACCATGGCTTCATGGAAACGCCGTTTTGATGCTGTTTGTTCTTCTTTTTTCTTTTCAGTATTTTGAGTATTTATAGATTGGGGTTTTTCTATTTCCATAAACGGCTTTTGTTATTTTCCTTGATAGGTTGACATCCTCTCCTCCCTAGAGGAAAAAGATTCCTGATTACTCAGGCTAAACTTACGGTCACCCATGTTTAGAGATTCTTGTTTCTACGATGCTGCTAATGTATCTCTTCCGCAGGCTAACACGGCGTGCCCTGTCGTTTTTCAAAGCATACTCTTAGCCCGTGAATACTTCAACTCATATTTTCTATGGAGGAAATGTATTGGGAGCTAAAAACTTCAGTACAAGGAAAGCGCCTTATATCTTCCACCTCAAGGAAGGGGTTTTTCGGTGTGTTTTGAAATAGAAAAATTGAAATTTAGTGGCAGGAAGAGAGAGGCGTCATGCGGGTCAACCACCACGCTTATCGCCTTGTTTATCTTGATCACCAGCGCTTTCAGCGCGTCGAATAAGGTGAGGAGATTTTTTTGATGTAGTGAGGATGGGAGTAAGAATATTGGTCTCAAAGGTAAAATTCGCTTGTCTGAAAGATTCTCTTAAAGCATCGAGATTTTGAGTAAAGATTTTGACTGAGTCTGGATGGCCTACCAATTGGATATTAAACGCGTTAGGTGCAGTACTATATTGATTGAGGATCACTTGTGTTCCATCAAAAACAGAACCTGGCATGTTCATAGTCATGGTGGTCGTTGTGATTCCTTTGTCTTGTTGAACGGTCATCACTCCACCCATTTTTTCGAAAAGTTCATAAACTTCAGGTGAGAGTTTTGCATAGGAGGGAATGTCAGTGGGAGTAACAATTGCAGGGAGAGGGTTTTCAAAGGTAGGAAGGGGGATTCCAGCAGTTTGGCTGCCAGCTTCAACGAAAAAACCTTCGTCTTTTTTTTCTCTTCCCTCCATTTTCCCTTGTTCTCCTTCACTAGAAGGTGGTACAAAAGACCCTTCAATTGCAGTTGCTTGTTTTTCTTCTCCCATTTTTTGACTCCGAGCTTCTTCTGCTGAAAAGCGCTTGAAAAAGCTAGGGTCTTTAGTAGGACCTTCTTGGATTCCTGCGTCAAGAGTTTCTTTGTCAGCTTTTTGTAGCGGTTGCGTCTGTTCAGAAGAAGTTGTTTGCTCTTGGCCTGTTTGACTTTGAGGCTGGGAAAGTGCTGCTGATGAAGGGTCGGTTGAAATGGACCCTGAAGGGGGGACTGTGTCAGTGGCTTCCTCCTGAGAGTCAACTTGTCGGCGAGTTCCGGCAGATTCTTTATCAAATACATTCCCCAGTTCTTCCTTACCGCTCATGAATTCAGAAAAGGATGTGACAGGGTTTAGAGCAGGGGTTTGTCCTTGAACCTCTTCGTCGCTCCCTTCTTCTTTGGGAAGGTTGCGTTTTTTTCTTTTTTGTGTCTCATCAGACTCATCGACTTTCATCACCTTCTTAAATTTTTCAGGGTCAATTTTGTTGGAAGACCTTTTTTCTTCAGGAGTATTGTAGGGACGTTGAAGATTACCCTTGATTTTATTAGGATCCACTTTTACCTTTTATGTTTTTTGGATGTGTGCATTACTGTTCCTAGCTCATCGGTTTCGATGCCTTCTTGACGAATTGCAACAGCTTTCATCTCTTTTTTCCACTCTTTTTTATGGATTTTTAACTTTTCAACATCTTGTTGTTTTTTAAGCATCTCTTGCCGGGCAGCAGCAACGACTTTTTTAGCTTCTTTCACTTGGTTTTGTTGGATTTCTACCTTTTTTTCTTTTTGTTTAAGCTCTTCTTCGACGACTTTGAGATAGTCACGCATCATTTCAATTTTGTTGGAAGTCGTTCCTTTATCGAGCTCTTCACGGAGCTGATCCATTTTATGTTTTTTATGTTTAAAAGTTTTGTCTCTTTCTACTTTGACTTTTTTAAGTTTTGTCTCTTCTTTTTCTAAAATTTCTTTTTTCTCTTTTACTAGCCGTTCGGCTTCTTCAAGCCGACGTTGTTTAATTCTTACAAGTTGTTGAAGAGGGTATGTATCATCGCCCATACTTACCTAAAAAGAGCGCGTAACTGCTCGAGGGTTTGTTCAAAAGTACATTTTTCCTCAACTTTTTGTTTTAAGAAATGGTTCACTTTATCGATGTATTTGATCGCAAAGTCTGCTTGTTTATCAGATCCAGGTTTATACTCTCCGATGCGAATCAAGAGTTCATTCTTTTTATAGCTAGCTAAGACTTCACGTACTTGCCCAATTAGCTTTCGATGGTCTTCGCTAGTGATATTTGGAAGAATACGACTGACAGAGGCAAGAATATCAATTGCGGGATAATGGTATTGACGTGCGAGATCACTTGAAAGGATAATATGCCCATCGAGAATGGAGCGTACTTCATCGGCAACTGGTTCATTCATGTCATCTCCAGCAACAAGGATCGTGTAAAACGCGGTAATCGATCCTTTGGAGGAGTTTCCTGAACGCTCAAGTAGTCTGGGAAGTGTTGCGAAGACGGAAGGAGTGTATCCTGCTCTAGCAGGGGGTTCTCCTGCTGCGAGACCAACTTCACGCAGGGCACGTGCAAAGCGGGTCACCGAGTCCATCATCAAGATGACTGTTTTCCCTTGATCCCTAAAATATTCTGCAATAGATGTTCCGACATAAGCTGCACTCAAACGGAGTTGCGCAGCTTGATCAGACGTTGAGACAATAACAACCGAGCGGGCGAGCCCCTCAGGACCTAAGTCCTGTTCGATGAACTCTCGAACTTCCCTACCACGCTCACCAACAAGAGAGATGACATTGACATCAGCTTGCGCATAACGAGCCATCATCCCAAGCGTTGTCGATTTACCTCCCCCAGCTGCAGCAAAAATTCCGATCCGTTGTCCTCGACCAGCTGTCAGAATTCCATCAATCGCACGGATCCCTACAGAAATAGGGTCTTTGATCATTTGGCGTTCTAATGGGTCGGGTGGTGGATTAATAATTGAATAACTTTCTTCGAGTTCTAAAGGTCCTTTTTGATCGATATCTAAGGGGCGCCCCATTCCATCAAGAACGCGACCAAGGAGATTAGGACCCACTTTAATATGAAGAGGAAGCCTTGTCGGAATCACTTCTGAAGAAGGTCCTACACCAGTCATTTCTCCTAAGGGAGAAAGAAAAACTTCTTCTTTAGTAAAGCCAACAACTTCAGTAATGAGGGGTTCTCCCTGTCTTTTAACAAGACAAACTTCTCCCATTTTTACGTTGGGGACAATTGCACGGATGAGCATCCCAACAATTTCAGTGATGCGCCCGTGGATGGTTGTGAGTTCAATATCTTCTAGATGGCTAATGAATTTTTCAAAGTCCGAACTTTCGATCATAGACACCTTTTTACGCTATTTCCTATAAGCCCATGATAGCTAAAAAATGGATTTAAGGCGAGACTGTGTTAATAGAAAGGCATTATAGCTGGATATTGAAAAGAGTTTTAATATCGCTAACAGCTGTGCTTAATAAGATAGAAGAATACTCAAGCTCTTGTTGCGCTTTGGCAAGTTTAACTTGAATTAAAAGAAGGTTTCCTGGATTCATCGATGTCCCATTTGCATTGAGCTCTTTAATTTTTGCTTGGGCATTCGAAAGTTGATTTTGGGAATCAGAGAGAAGTCCTAAAAATTTGTTCACAGGATTTTTTCGGTTGAATGGCTCCACAGGGGAACCAACATCAGCGCCCGTTTTCTGTGCAGCGGTGCGAATATTTTGATTCGCACTGGTCAGTTTATTTCTGAGAAGATATTTTTGTGATTGTCGAAGATTCAGGTTTTTATTATTCAGTTGAGTCTGCAAATCACCTAAAACGGAGGCAGTACTATTCATCTGCCCTAAAACAGATTTATGTGTAGGACCGGTTGAAATAGCAGTCTTTCCTTGAGCAGCCAAGTCAAAAGGGGAGAGATCTTCTGTTTTTGCGCTAGAAATTTGAGAGCTTCCTTCTTTCATGAAGGAATCGAAAGATGCAGAAGGCTTGGGTTGCTCTTGGTCTGCAGGCTGCATTGATTTTATTGGGTCGATATTTGTAGCATTTGGAATTTTTTCTGGTCTACCGTCTGCCATTCTTTACACTTATCTAGGGTGAAGTTGCTGTTTTTTTCACAAATTCATCAACAAAATCCAGTGTTGTATTTGCGACTTTTTTGACATCGTCATTCGGTGAGTTTTTTGCGGCCTGTTCTAAAACTTGCTTTCCTTCTGTCACCTGATCTGGAGTTAAGGAAAGTGCAATCCCCAGAAGGGTTTGTGCCATTGTGTTGTCTGGTTCTTTTGTAATAACAGTGCGGAAGCATTCTATCGCACTTTTTAGCTCAAGCTTGTGCAAGTGAAGGTATCCCAATCCTACAGTGATTAAAGTATTGTCAGGGCGGAGAAGATTGCAGGCCTCGAATAGTCTTGAAGCAGCAGTTTCATCTGCGCGATTAATAGCTATGAATCCTCCCTCTAAGAATAGAAAAAAGTCTTCCTCATACTTCGAAAAATCTGTCATCGTTTATTCCCTTTGTTTATTTTCCTTACTTCTCATCCATTAAAGGAAAGGATTAGCTTGTTTTCTGGTTTCTTACAGAGTTATTGATCATCGTATTGACCTGAGAGATCAAGTTTGAGATCGAATCACCGACTTGCGTCACTTGTGACAATGAGAATTGTAGAAGAAGGAACTTACCTGGTGTTGCTGCGGAAAGTTTACTTGCAACGTTTCTTACCTGAGACACAACAGCTGCTTGCAACTTTGAATATTTTTTGATCAGTGTTACAAACGTTAGTGAAACAGGATGTCCTTTTGCTTCTGGCATTTTTTATATCTCCATGGTTTTTTAACCTTTCTTATTTCCTATGCCAAACTTTAAGATTTTAAGGAAAGAATTAAACAGTTTTTTGTGAGCATGTAAAAGTTTGCATAAGCTCTATTATTTCGCTGTGCGATTCAAAAATTGCTTGAGACTCATATAAGATTGAAGAAGAGTTCCAAGCGTATCATAGGTTTTCGTGTCTGTTCCTGCGCGGAGTCTTGTCTTCAGGTGTTGGACTTGCATTTCAAGATGATCACTGATTTTTTTCCTTTCTTTCTTATTCTTGATTTTTTTTTCTAAATCAAATTCAAAGTGTTTTAGCTTATCTTTTTCTAGTCCAAACATGAGCTATAAAAACCTTATGAGTTATATTTGTTGCGTTAAGGCTGATTGTAATTAATCTTGTATTTTATGCCATCTTTTTCGAGTAAAATAGCATTGTTTTCCATGCGGGTAATTCTCATTCCATCCAAATCATTCCCAACAGAAAGAATTTTTCCATTGATGACAACGTATTGATTGACGTTGCCATATTTTGAATTTCCAGTCACTTTATATTTCGAAGAAATATCAACAACATCACTTGTTGGTTGAGATAAGACGGTAAAGTTTTTGACTAAACGGACCCCTTTTACCTTTTTAAGCTCAGAGGTCATGTCGTCATATTTCTTCTCCTGATTAGAAGGAACTCTTCCAGCCAATATAAGTTCTCCGTTGGAAAATTGAAACGTTATGTTCCCAAACTGGTTCTGTGTTAAAATTCCTTGAATTTGGGCTTCCAAGGTATTTTCAACAACCACTTGATTATCCAATTTATCTAGGTGGGGAAAATAAATATTAATGTATTCAGCAAGCTTTGCTGCATCCTCCAAGTTTTGTACATAGCCCCGCAGGACATAATGACCTGGGATAATCGAAGTCAGGTTCACGCTGCGCCAAGCAGGGTTCTTAGTAAGGAGGGCATTCGTATTTTCCCAAACCAAAGCGTCAATGATGACATTATTATCGATCGAATGAACAGACTTAAGGGACTTTACTTGATAGATCATTTCTTGCTGATCAATTTCAGTCATCACATGGCCTGAGATGAAAAGTTTTCCTGTTGCAGGGTTGAAGGAAAATTCAACTTTAGGAAAAGGCTTTAAAGCTTTAGCCACTTTTTGGGTTTCATCTCCCACTTTTTGGGTCATTGGTTCACTTTTGAAGAGACTAAATACTCCTCCTAATCCTAAGACAAGCAAAAGCGCAAAGATACCCGCCATAATAAGGTGGCGGGTTGGAATCACCATTTTCTTCCAATTCTTCTTCGCAATTTCTACGCCCGTATCGACTTCTTCTTTTTCTCCGTGAGTAGGAGTGGAGTCGAGGCCTACTGAGGGTGAAATAATTGTTTCTCTAGTTTGTTGCTGATCGATAGCCAAGAAAGAGGTGGTCCCTAATGCTACCAAATCTTGTGATTGGAGCTGTGTGGCAGCTGCGATTTTGTGACCGTTAATGAGCACTTTATTCAAACTTCCGAGATCTTCGATTGTGACGATCCCATCGGGTTTTGCTTTGATCTTTGCGTGCTGTCTTGAAACACTTAAGTCTTGAAATAAGATGTCACAAGTATCAGGATCTTTTCCTATAATGTAGGTCGATTCTTCTGGAAGACCAAATTCTGCGCCAGCATTTGGTCCTGAAATAACTTTAATGATCCATCTAGCATCTGAGGCTCCACTAAAAGCTAGGGCTCCTAAGTCACCCGATTCTCCGTAAATTGTTGGAGAGTCGTTTAGCTCTTTTTCTTCGACTTGGTTTTTTTCTACTTTGTTTTCGATAGGATCTTTTAAAGTAAAACGGAAAAAGATATTCCCAATTTGAACGGTATCTCCCTCTTTTAGTAATACAGGTTCATTAATCGGTTTTCCATTGATACTTGCAGGGTTTACGGCGCTTAAATTTTCTAAAACATATCCCTTATCAGTGAGTCGACAGATCACATGTTTTCTAGAAACCATAGGATCTTCTAACACTTGGTAAGAGACATCAGGATCGCGTCCGAGGGTCCATTCAGTTCCCTCTTCAAAGCGAATGGTGAGACCTTCTTCGGCAACTAAATAACTAGCCATTACTTCATACCATTATTAGACCTTAGTGCTCATTTAGCTAGTGTTCTTCAAATCAGCACTAAGGTTTAACAATTCTCATCCTCTAGAAGATATACTTTTGATCGTTTTATGACTACAATAAATTCATAATGAACCTTATATAAGGAAAGCTCATAGTCCAACGCTATGATATGCATCCTTTTTCCATAAATGTTGTGACTTCTTCTTTCCAATAATCGATATAATTCAGATAGTCTTCTAAGCCTTCATAAAAGGTTCGATAGTTGATTTCAGAAGGAAGGGTAAAAGTCAAAGTGAAGAATTTTTCCGAAGGGTCCATTCCAATTGTAGCGCCACCTGTTCCTTGCCCCAAAAGGTTTGCTTTCATCAAGTAGATAAAAAGAGCCTCTTTATTTCCTTCTTTAGGGATAGGGAGAATGTGGGTCTTAAAAAATACTCCCAAGTCAAGTTCTTTCACAAAAATCTGAGGGGAAGAGCCTACCCTTAGTTGATAGAGTCCTTTTTCATCCTTTTGGGGAACGGTTTCAAGCTTAAGTTCTAATGAGAGCTTTTCGATCAGTTGTTCAATTTGCATAATAACTCTTTGGTTTAAAGGTTGCTCTGATTTTTCGCAAGACAAGGGCTAGACACTCCCCATTTGATAAGATATAATAAGGGAGTAGGCCTGGATAACCAATGGAGAAGGTAATGGAAGATGAGTTTGATAGGATTATGGAGTTTTTCAACCTTAGCGCTGAAGAAAAAGAAAGACGCCTTCCAGAGGTTTTCGAGGACTCAGTTGAGTATTTCGAACGTTTTAAGTATGTTATCATGAATGGAACGCCTGAGGAAAAAAAAGAGGCTGTTAAAAAAGTCATGAGTCTTAAGCGTAAAGTTGAAGAGGAGACAAAAAGGGTCTGCGATAAGACAGGTCTTACAACAGAACAACTTGCGGCTTATTCTAACGATCCCAAAAACTTTTCTCAAGAACAATGGAATGCCATTAAAGGAGCAAAGAAAAAGCTTGAGGAAGGGGTTGAGTCTTTTAAAGATGCTACTAAGAAAAAAAAAGAGAGCGGAGCCGTTTCTAAAAGGAAAGATGGGGTCCTAAAGAAGAAAAAAAAGAAGCCGCCAAAAAACTGGATTCAATCATAAGCCTTTTACAATAAGTTTTTTACTTTTTCAGGGCTTGCATTTTTCATCTAAATGTACGTTCTATTGGAATAATTAAATATTTAACATATTGATTATCAATAGAAAGAATAAAAAACTATTGATAAATTAATGAAATATGTTAATATAAATTTAATAACCATCTGTTTAATATAATAATTTAAGTAATAAAATATTCTATACTATTTTCGTACCGTACTAACCATACTCATTGTCTTAGTCGTATAGGAATGACCATTTATTTTTCGTGTAATAGTTTTACTGCAGCCAAATGGAAGAACCTATCATAAAATTACTTAAAGGGTAGACCTTTGAGTAAGTCATCATCAACCTGCTTACTTATGATAAGCCTGGCGGCTATTGGCCAGGCGAAAAACAGATTTTTTAAGTAGAAGAGGCCGACCTATCACAATTTAAAGGCCCGAAGGAAGGCTTCGGTTTTGGAGGCAACTCGCGCAAAAAAAAGGCATAGTAGCATTTTGAGTCGAACCTAGGCAAAAGCTCTAGAGGCCTAGATTCGGGGCAAAAGCGTTGCTTCATTAAAATGTGTAGAATAATAAAAAATAATAGAGGAAAAATCATATGGTACAACCAGTCGAAGACGGATACTCTAGTAATATTAAAGAGCCTGTAATCGAGGATGCCGGTACATTGGCAGATTGGGAAAGCATGTATATAGGCCTTTTGGACCATCTAAAAGATCTCGTTGATCATGGAAAGGCTCAAGAGGCTTACAAAGAAATTCCTCTTGTGATGGATATTTCTCAAAACTATACAACAAACGGTCAAAACGTTGCAGTGTCCGACAAATCCAACTTTGATAATACCCTTAGCCAATATATCAATGCGATTCAAGAAGACTTTGACCAATATTCTTCGGGAAGCGTTTCTGATACAAAATATGCGCAGGATGCTCAGTATGCAGCTCAGCAGATCAATGCTCTGATGACGGATTCTAAGTATGAGGATTTTGCTGGTGAATTGGAAGACGTGACTCGTCAACTCGATGCGATCGTTCCTTCGTCGCAGAGCACTCCAACAGATCTCGCAGGGTATTGGGCAGGGTTATGGGAATTGCCGAGCCCTTCTGCTACAACTCAATCGAGTACATACCAAGGAACATCTCTTGTCAGTAATGCGATTAACGCTGCAAGGAACGATGTGGAATCACAAAATACAATTTTGAATTCACAGATGCAAACTTATTCCAGTGATGCTTCTAAATATCTCGCCTTTGAGCAGGATTGTTACCGCTCAGAGATTGATATGATTCAAGCACCCGTCACCGCAGCACAAAGTGCATCTAGCTAATAGGAGGATGAGAATGTCAGATTTTAAACCAGTATCAAATGGATTTAGCTTTGCTTGTGCAGCTTCTTACGGCATGGAAGCGACGGCAGGTGCATCGCAAAATATTCAAGCGGAGCATGTGGATTTGATTGGAGAAAACACATCTCAAGCAAATACCAACATGATTAACGCAGATAATGATCAAATGGGAGAAATGCCTACGGATACCTCAAGTGAAACCTATTCTGAAGAGGTTCAAGAATGGCAAACAAAGTATAACTTAATCAACACTGCAGGGCAGATGTATGTGAACGAGCTCCAAACGGAAGCACAAAACGACGGAACGAATCTGCAAGCGATCGCTAACTTTATTACTAACCTACTTCAAATTCAATCAGCAATTATATCGCCGCTTAACACAGTAACAACACTACTACAAAGTGCATTGTAACAATAAAAGCGAACGGGGATAAAAAATATGTCAATGGAAGTTATTAAAGATGGAAAAGTTCAGTTCACGCAAAAAAGTGTTTTCGAAGCTGCTGGAGAAATGTCAAAGCTGCAAACTGAAACGAATAACAGCTTAGAAAATGCGTTAGAAAATGAACTGACGATCATGAAAACACAACTCGAAGCGCTGCAAGGTATTGAGCAGTTCTGGGAACAATTTGGTCCTGCTTGGGAAGAGTTTGAAGAAGATCCTTCCAATTCTCAAGCGTTTGAAGAGGTCATCCATGCTCTTGAAGCGGAATATGGTAAGGATCCAACCCTAAAAGTAGACCTCAAACTATTAGAGCAACAGGGCATAGATAATGATACCTCTGAAAAGTCTTGGAAATCTAAAAGTGGCTGGTATCACTTCTGGCATGGAGAGCCCCTAAGCGATCCCCATTACTTCAAAGATTTTGCTCAGAGCGTTAACGGTATGCTTCAGTCTACTGCAGAAGAGGTTGTGGGAAACTCGGGACTTTTTGCTACTGCTCTTCTGAATGGTGAGTCAACATTCCAATCGAGGAGTAAACAACTTTTCGAAACGATTGCAATAATGATGGACATCGTAAAAATTCTTGAAGGTTCTGAAGAAAACCCTCAAGCAGCCATGTTTGATATGGAAGCGCTCTTAATGGATCTAGAACAACTGCAAATCGATACAAATACACAAAAATCGCAACAACAACAACAGATTAGCCAAGAAACTGCACAGAATATGCAGGATAACTTAAAGAAAATCCAAGATGCACTTGAAACAGCAGCTGAATACAGCAGTGGTGGTCTTTTTGAGTGGGCTAAAGACTTCTTTACATCTATTGGTACACTGTTTGAAGACATGGGTCAAGCCGTTTATTACGCGCTTTCTGGCAATGAAAAAAAAGCGATAGACGCTTTTGATGATTTGACAAAAGGATGTAAAATTTTGGGGCAAGCTGTTGTAGCGATCTTTAACGGAGACTTTAAGCAGGGTTTTGAAGAGCTTTTTACTGCAGCATTATTCACCATGCTTCTCGGGCCTATGGGTATTTTTCTACTAGGTACAAAGTTTGGTGAAGATATGAAGGACCTCGCAACGCTTGTCACAGATGTTGTGCAATCTTTTACTCAGCTTCTTGCTGCTGGAGCCTTAGCGTCTTTTGGTGACAAGGTAGATGCTTCTTATTTAATGGAATCCAATAAGAAGCTTGGGGCAGAGATGCTTGCAAACTCAGCCCTTAAGGTCCTTGGAGACGTTGCAATGGTTGCGATTACGTTTGCTGCTGCAGTCGCTGGACAATACTGGCTTGCAGGACTCATCCTTGCTTTTTTCGTCACGTCTGAATCTGGACTTACGCAAAAAATGACAGACGCGGTTGCAAGCTCTATCGAAAGCGCTATGGGTGGCAAGAATAGCGCCTTGGCGAAAATCCTGGCTGATGTCACTATGATTGTCCTCATCACTGCGCTTTCTGCTGGAGCAGGAGCTGCTGAAGCGACTCTTGCTACAACTGTGGATTCAGTTACTATAGTCGGTGAAGAGGAAGAAATCGAAATGTTTGAAACGGCTGGAAGACAAGTAGCTGATGAGCCTGTTGATGGGGGATCTAAAGCAGCGAATAGCGCAGCTAAAGAAACGGATACAAAACAAGCTTTAAGCGGCGTTCAAATCGCTAAGAGGGCTACTTCAATAGGAGTTTATGGATTTGGATCGTCTTTAGGTTCAAGTACACTTGCTACGGATATCCTCAAGGATACAAGCAAGAAAGATAGTAAACTCTTAGCCGTTATTCTTGAACTTGTTCAAGTCATTGTTGCTGCTGTCACTGCTTCAATTGGGGGATTCTCAACGATGACCCAGTCTATAGGTAACGCTACAAGAGCCACTGAAACAACGGCTTCTCAATTGACCCGGTTTGCTTCTAGAATGCAAGTGGCTGCTACAGGTGTAGCTACTGTTTCTGGAACGGCTCAAGGTGGGGAGGTCATCGTTCAGGGTGATACTCAAGAGAAACTTGCAAAATGCCAAGCAAATGTTCAATTGGATGAAGCCACTCAAAACGTGACGGACCAAATGATTAAGCAGACTGGCGAAGAACTTGAGCAACTGATTAAAGGATATGAAGAACTCATTGCTACTGAGTTTAAAACGCCTGCAGAAGCTGCAAATGCAGAGCTTCGGGCATTAATACAAGGTTAATAGTAAAAAGTAATAATAAGGGATAAAATAACTATGCAAAACATGAATGCAAAAATGATAGATACTTCTTTGGCAGCAGAAACAATAGGTGGTGGTGGTCTAGGAGTGAATTTATCGAGTGGTATGGAAGCTGCTGTTACTGCTGCATTAAGCTTCTTGGAGCAAGTTCTTTGCGATATCAACAATAAAGAGCTTCAAGAATCACGAGGATTGGCGACCGCTATTCAAGAGTCATCTGAATATAGCGCTACCAATATGATCAATGTTGGATACCAGCAATTTGTCGATGCCCTAGCACAAGGGTTCGGAACGGTTGGAGCTTCTTTCCTAACGCTTGGGACACTGGCTTGCGCCAATTATACAGATCCTACCAAACCTGAATTCGCAAAACTTAACCAAGAACAAACTGGAATTGAAAACATCTACAAAGAAATACCGACAACAACTAATCCGACTGTTAATGAGCAAGAGTCTCCTGTTTACGAGCTAGATAGGCAAGAAGAAGTACAAGTCCAAGTAGATAGGGCAAAAGCCGTTGATGGTAAAATCGAAGAGATCAAAGAACAGAAAATATTCACTGATCAAGAAGGGATAGCTTTTACCTTATCTGATGAAGATGCTGAACTTCTTAAAGCTATGGATCAGAAACAAGTGAAAATTCTTAGTGACCACCTGGAACAGCGTCTGGGTAAGATTGCTGAACAAAGAACCAGTTTTTCTAAAATGCAATCAGAACACTACAGTAGATACGCTGCAATTGGACAAGCACTTGGACAGATAGCTCAAGGAACTGGAAAATCGATTGGAGCCTTCACAGAGGAAGCCCAAACGGAAGCTCAAGCGAATGCCCAACTTTCTAACTCTGCAGTGCAAGGAATACAGGCTATTTTATCTCAGTTGGTCAAAACGGCTAATGACGCGTTATCACAGGCGCAACAAACCGTTCAAACCTTTGCAACAATTTCTAATGGGAACAAGTTTCAAGGGTAATTTTCTCTAACTTAAAGTAGATTTTCGAATCCATCTAGCCGTTTCGCTATCCTTCCCCCGGTGAAACGGCCTTTTTTTCTTTTAAGATTTACAGCTAAGTCGATTTATTTATAATAAAATATTTAATTAGTTAAAAATTATTCAATTTTTTCAATAAAATCAATTAATTTATTTTAAATAAATTCATAATATGTTAAAATTAAATAAAGTAAGGGTGAATCATGTTTACAAGACGTTCCATGGTAAATTTAGATAGATCTAGAGATTCTTCTCCTGTTTTATTAGCAGATAGAGAGGAGGACTCTCGGGAACGCGTAGATCATGTTTCTCAACATACTTTTGTCATGCAAAACTTTGAGAATCCAATACCTATTCCGAGTTATCAAGGCAGAATATCTCTACTTAATCCCGATGAGCAAACGAAAAAACTTGATTTTGTTGGAAGAGTGGCTATGGGTATGAATCGACAAGAAGCTGAAGAAAAGGCCGACGGTGTGGAGCGCGTTGGAGGGTATGTTTTTTATCCAGATCGAAGAGAATTCAACCCAGAGGATTATCTGGTGCAAGGAAAAGCGCCCCTTTGGTTTACAAGCCAGATAGGCGGCGGTATCGGTCGATCTGTCGATATGACTAAAGAAGTCGATGATGAAGATAAACAAACCGAAATCGATGTCGAACGTCAACAACAATTCGATCTGGCATTTGCTAAAATGAAGTTTAAATTAAATCTGAGCAAAGATGCTATTGTTACCTATAATATTGCTAGACACTCTATAGTTATTCATGATCGTGACGGAAAAATAAGCGGAAAATATGACCTTAAAGATCTTGGTATCAGCGAAGACTTTACTCATCCTATTCAAGGGGGGGGTGGTCTTAAACAACTCCTTCGAGATTTTGGCACAGTCCTTACAGAGGATCAAATAAGAGAATTTTCTCATGAGTTAGAAGGTCTAAATCGTGAGATGAAAAAAATCATTGAGCCTGAGACTGGTGGGAGGCTCGGATACGTTTTTGAAGTGGGAAATAAGGGAAATATCCAAGGATTAGTTCCCTTCGTTGCTTTTGGAAATGCAGCAAAGAACGTTCTCTATAAAGATGATCGACGTGGATTTTTTGTTAAAACAATGAAAAACCTAAAATTGGTTGAGACGAATGATGAAACGTGGCCTCGAAGCGCTGTTCATACGCTTACCCTTGAGGGAGCAGCAGCTGTAGCCGATATAGAAAAAGCAGTGGCTCTTCAAAACATCATCATGCAAAATATTGCTCGCAAAAAAGAAGATCTTGCACAAGAAATTGAACATTTTACCCCGCTTTACCCTGCACTTGCGACTCAGCAGGAGCGAGAACAAATAAGCGCACTGGAAAAAGAAATCCAAGAGTTAAATCGTATAAAAGATGAAATGACAGGGCTGATCCCTTCTATTTCAGGAAGAATACGTGCACTGAATACAGAAATTCAATCTCTCAGCAATCCACTTAAAAAATTCCTTGCTGAGCAAGAGATTAAACGTCTAACAGGTGAGAATCGTCGCATAGAAGCAGCACATTCGACGGTTCTACACTTACTGTTAATGCAGCTTAACAGCAGGGTTAAGATTGTTCATAAACAGAGGGGAGGGCCCGGGGGCAGGTTAGTCCAAACTCAAACAACCATGCCAGCAAAAAAATTTTTAGAGAAAATGTTAGAGCGCGATCGTCCTCAATTTGGTGTTGATCTACTAAATACTCTTGGAGCAGATAGTGTGAGAAATGATCTTATTGATGCTGTAGCTAACAGCGTTGCAACGGGTTTTGAAACAACTGTCAGAGAAGAGCACGCTTCAAGGACACATCACAATTGGTTTAAATCAAAACCTATGGATCTCGATCCAAATCATCCTACTCACAAAGAAATTCAGCAGCTAGGGACAAATATGGGGGCTCTTGTTCATGACATTGCTGCCAGAACATCGACCGATCCTTCTGATACCCGAAAGATACGATTTATTAAAGGAAGACCAGAGTCTGTGTTTGCTCGTGAATCAAGGAGTTTGGAGTTCTTGGTTGCGGCAGCTATTTTCAATGGGCAAGCTGGGATTAGGGGGTATGACCGCGAAAGCGAAACGATCCGTGAGGTTGTAAAGGATAGCTTAAATCAATTTAGAGCCCGAGTGCAGCGCCCGTCCTACCATCAAGGTGATAATTTTGACGCGGTTAAGAAAGTCATACTTGAATGGGAAAGTGAAATACGAAAAGCTGCCTTAAGAGCCTAACCCGCTTCCTCTTTTGAGTTCTTGATGATAGGGGGTTTATCATCTTTTACAGTCCCTTCTTCAATGATGACTTTTTTAATGGTTGGATCAGAAGGTGTTTCATACATCAAGTCCATTAACAAAGTTTCTACAATCATCCGAAGGGCTCTAGCTCCTGTGTCTGATTTTTTTGCTTTTTCGGCAATCGCTTTTAGGGCGTCATCGGTAAAAATGAGTTCTACACCATCCTCGGCAAAAAGAGCAGTATATTGCTGGATAGTTGCATTTTTAGGTTCTACGAGGATCTTAACGAGATCGTCAAGAGTGAGCTCGTTGCAATTGGCAATACTATTGAAACGACCAACAAATTCCGGAATGAGGCCAAATTCGATAAGATCTTCTGTCTCAACTTTCGAAAGGAGATAGTTTGTCTCTGTAGCAGCAAAAGCGCGGTCTTGCTCTTTTGTATCAAAACCGATCACCCCTTTTCCTAATCTCTTCGCAACAATCTTATCAAGATTGACAAAGGCCCCTCCTACAATAAAGAGGATGTTTTGTGTATTGATTTTGATGTACTCTTGGTTGGGATGTTTGCGTCCCCCTTTAGGTGGGACGTTCGCTACGGTTCCTTCTACGATTTTTAAAAGAGATTGTTGAACACCTTCACCAGAAACATCACGGGTAATGGAAACATTTCCCGTTGTTTTACGAATCTTATCGATTTCATCTACATAGATGATTCCTTGTTCAGCCCGGGCAATATCGTAGTCAGCATTTTGGACAAGACGAAGGATAATATTTTCAACATCTTCGCCGACGTAACCCGCTTCGGTTAACGTTGTAGCATCGCCAATTGCAAAAGGGACATCTAAAATTTCTGCAAGTGTACGTGCGATCAACGTTTTTCCAGATCCTGTTGGCCCTAATAGGAGAACGTTTGACTTGCTATATTGCATTTCATTGGATTCGTTCGAAAGAGAGCGGATTCTTTTATAATGGTTATAAACGGCAACGGAGATTGTCTTTTTTGCTTTTTCTTGCCCAACGATGTATTCATCCAAACGCCCCTTGATTTCCTTAGGTTTTAGAACCTTGATTGTATGTTTTACAGTTTTTTTTTCGACAATGTCCATACAAAGGCGAACGCACTTATCACAAATAAAAGCGTTAGGCCCGGAGACAAGTTTTTCAACGACTTCTTCGGTGCGGCCACAAAAAGAACAAGCGGCCATTTCTTGGGGTTCTGAGGAAGGTTTGCTCATTTATCTTTTTTTCCTCTGCTCGGTGTTACCACACGATCAATTAATCCATACTTTACAGCATCTTCAGCGCTCATAAAAAAATCTCGATCAGAGTCTTCTAAAACTTTTTCGAGCGGTTGTTCCGTATGTTCTGCAATAATTTTTGCAATCGTTTGTTTCATTCGGAGGATTTCTTGCGCTTGGATATGAATGTCTGCCGAAGATCCAGTGATCCCGCCGTAAGGCTGGTGAATCATAATACGGCTATTGGGAAGGGCAAAACGTTTCCTTTTTGTGCCGGCGCATAGGATTAAAGCCCCAAATGACGCAGCTTGTCCGATGCAATAGGTGTTGATATCGATTCCTAAAAAACGCATGGTATCATAAATGGCAAATCCAGCTGTGACAGATCCACCGGGAGAGTTGATATAAATACTGATATCTTTTTTTGGATCCTCAGCTTTTAGAAAGATGAGTTGGGCAACAACGGCATTTGCAACTTGATCGTTGATCTCCGTTCCAATAAAGATAATCCTGTCTTTTAATAAACGAGAATAGATATCCATTGAACGTTCACCACGTCCGGTATCTTCAATGACATAGGGAATTAAAGGCATAGAGGCTTCCTTATATTAATGTTTTCTCCTTTTATAGACAGGGGGAGAGCTTCAGGTCAAGTACTCTTCATGATTTCTTTTTAGACCTGCTCTTTTCTACTTGTTGCTTTCCTAGGAGCTATCTTTTTTACAATTGTTTTTTTTCGGGGCAGCTTTTTTTTTACCCCTGGCTTCAGCTTTTTTTGGAGCTGTAGCCTCTTTCTTAGGCTTAGAGGGAACGACTTTTGCTTTTGAGATCAAAAAATCTTCTGCCTTACTTAGGATCAGTCGGGACGTTGCAATCGCCTTTTGCTCTTGCGATTGTTCTTTTGCAGTATAGAGATCTGATTGATCACTGAACAGGGCTTCAAGGGGGGTAGAAACACCTTGATGAAGTTCGTTCGGACTAATCTTGATGTTGTTATCTTGGATAATTTTCCGAGAAATATAGAAAAGGCGCACGGCTTTTTCACTTAGAGCTTCAATGTCTTTGATCGCCTCTTTTCTTTCATCTTCACTCATTTTCATTAGTTTTTGTTGGAAATCAATATCTTCAACAAGTTGTTTGATACGAAACTGTGTTTCACGTTGAAGAAGGGTTTTGGGAAGTTCGAATAAATAGTTTTCAAGAAGATGAGTGCTTATTTGTTGCCGGTATTTTTTTTGGACGGCTTCATCAGCTTGAGTATTCAACAATTTTTCGAGTCTTTCACGCAATTCCTTTTCATTTTTCGCTCCCAGTTTTTTGGCAAGTGCATCGTCAACAGCAGGATAGCAGGGAATTTCAATTCCTTTAAGTGTTAAGCGTACCTTCTTTGGGGGAAGCTTTTTCTTGTCCTCTTCAGATGCATCTTCATCGGGTTTACTAACCCCTTCTTTAGAGTCGCCGATTTTCATTCCAACAACCATTTCATACATCCAGTGCGCCATTGTTGCTTTTTTCATTTCAAAGCGAGCATTCGATAAGATGTTCTCGGAAGGCTTTTTTTCGATAATATCAACATCGACAATCGAAAAATCTCCTTCTTTTGCAGAGCGATCAGAAATTTTTTCCCAATCGACAAAATAAGTCTGAATAGTTTTCAGTGTTTGCTTAAGTTTCTTCTCATCAATCACCTCTTTTTTGACTTCTTCAATTTCAATCTCATTCAAGTAAATATCTGGGACAAGAGGTTCTGTTTCAAATTGAAAAGTTAGTTCAGCCCCCTCTTCCATAGAATGTTTAACGATATTGAAGTGGATTTTAGTATCATTGCTTAGTATAGGGGTGTGAGCAAGTTTTTGACAGGCGCGTAAAGTTTGATCAGCAATAGCTTTTTCCCAACGGGTCTTAACAACTCCTGGAAATTTTTTTAGGATGAGGTGATCTGGAGCGCGTCCTTTTCGAAACCCAGGAAGAGACACTTCTTTCGAAACAGACTTGACCGCTTCACACCGCGCTTTTTTAACAATTTGGGGTGAAGTTTTAACGCGATACTCAACAACACATTCGGGTTTTTGTTCAATCGTAAAAGTCACAGTATCTGATTTGTACTCTTTAGATTTTTCTTTACTTTGTGTCATAGCTTCCAATCAATCCTAATCAATAAAAAAGAGCGGGTGATGAGATTCGAACTCACGACCCTCACGTTGGCAACGTGATGCTCTACCACTGAGCTACACCCGCACTGTAACGACCCTGTAAGTATAGCAGCGTTGGGTTTTTTTTCAAAATGAAAGATTTATGACACTGATTGGCAAGAAAATTTTTCTCTGGTTTTTGGGCTGAATACAACTTTTTTAGACGCGCTCATTTTTGTAAATTTTTTCCCTGTCTTTTGTGGGCTAAAACTAGGTGGATAAAGAAAAAAGAGTTGAAATTTTTTTTGCAGAAAAGGTAGTTGTAGAATAGGAACTATTTTGCAGCTTGATAACTGCCTTAAGTAGCGAAAAGACACTGCGCATGTCTTAAAATATGAAACGTTAGTAGAAATGGTATTTGGATAAAATTTTTGAGGTAAATGCAAGAATGTTGAATTTGAGAAAGCTTAAACAGGACTTTCCTCCAGCGCTTTTAAAGCAAGGGAAAGACCTTTTCGATAATAAACAAGTCAGATCAGCAAAAATTCTTCATTTAGATGGCGCCTCTATTCGGATCAGTGCCCAAGTTGTTGGCCTGTATGAAAATAGTTATGAGACTGAGATTGAATTTGATCGATTAGAAAGTGAAATGATTGATTGCGATTGCGACTGTCCTTATCACCATGATTGTCAACATTTAACAGCCGTTCTTTTTTATTTAGAATCCTGTTTAGATGAAATATTGGTTAATTACTCAAAAGAAACAGATTTAGAAGAGGTGACAGAGGATGAAAGCTTTTGCGATGGAGAAAAAGAAAAGCTTCTTGATGCTGTTAAAAGAGCGGAGTCCAAAGAAGCAGAGCGAAAAGGTGAAGAGTATCAGAAAGAGCTGTTAAAAGAATATATCGGTGCTTCTTCTCTTCTAGCAAAATCTCCCTTCTTTTTACCAGAGCACAAAAGAGAAATTGAAAAAGCAGAACTTGCCGTGATCTATCACTTTTCAAAGGAAAGTCAAGATGTTACAATTCAGTTAGCACTTCGTCTACCTTCAAGATCCAAACCTCTCTGTATTCCCAACATCCGTCAATTTTTAGAAGCGGTGCGGTATCAAGAACCTCTATATATTGGAGGGAAAATTCATTTGTTTTCTCTCGAATCATTTGATGAAAGTGAACAGGGGATATATCGCCTAGTCATGGACCATGCTATGCTCCCTGAAAAGATAGCAAATGAAAGAGCTCAGAAGATGGCAAAGCTTGATGTAAAGATTTTTGGGATGATTTTAGCAGAAGCTAAAGAGGTTGCCTCAGATCTTTTACAGCAAAAGGGCCGGTCTTTTCAAGAAGATGAACTTCCCACACTGCCTTGTCTTTTTGAAGAAAACTTAGAATCTCCGATTCATTTTTCAAAGTCTCATACACAAGTCAATGTTTCTCTTGAATATATCCATCCCCCAACGACCAAAATTCTATTAAATCCCACGTTATTGATTGATCAACAAAGAATTATGCTTGAAGATGTGCGCTTTTTTGAGTGTGCCAAGCCAGGAATTATTCATAATCATATCTATTATCGCTTCCCGCAGCACATTACAAGACAACATTTGCGTAGCCTTTACCCTATGCGAGAGATGACGGTTCCAGAACCTTTGTTTGGAACCTTTGTGGAAAATGCTCTCCCTGAAATGACTCGATTTGCAGAGGTTGATATGTCAGATGTGATCAATCATTTCACGACACTTCCATTTGTCGGATCCATTGAAGCAATTTGTGATTTGACTTTCTTAAATGGAGAATTGGATGCAACCCTTTTTTTCCAGTATGACAAACACCTGGTTCCTGCCTCTTCCAAGAAGCTAAAGTTTTCTGACATTGATTCTTTTGTCACTAAAGAAGGAATTGTTGCTCGAAATTTAGTCGAGGAAAAAAAGATTATTGATGATCTTTTTCAGGATTTCATGTTTGATAAAGACCAACAGATTTTTGTCGCGAAAACTGAGAAGAAAATTATCGAATTTATGACCGATGTTATTCCTCGCAATCAGCATCGTGTCACGTTTAATTGTCCCCAGAATCTTTTAGATCAATTTATTTATGATCGGACCGATTTTACCTTGTCTCTAACGCATACCAATCGTCTTGATGTTTATGAGATGAATTTAGATGTTAAAGGCCCTCTAAAAGGAGTAACCATTGATCGGCTCTGGGATTGTATTATCTCTAGGCGGGCTTACCTTGAACTCGATAGGGCCTGCAACAAGGGAGAAAAGACAAAAGAGGGAGGAAATAAAATCCCCAAAATCTTAGTTTTGGATTTAGAGGAAATGGGTGCGGTTGTCCAGCTGTTTGATGAACTTGCGATTGAAAAACTCGAAAATAAGAAGCTAGAAAGACCCATTTGGAGCCTAGCAAATATCGACGAAAAAAGTTTTAAAGGCCTCCCTGTGACCTTTAGGATAGGCCCAAAACTCAAAGAAATCCGAGAACAGATGCTTGGTGAAAAGGTCCTAAAATTTAGCCCCATTCCCCAGACAGTAGAGGCTAAGTTAAGACAGTATCAGAAAGAGGGGGTCCATTGGCTTGAGCGCTTACGTTTGATGTATCTCAATGGAATTCTTGCTGACGACATGGGACTTGGTAAGACGCTTCAAGCCATTGTTGCTCTAAGCCAACATAAGGAGAGAGCAAAAAATCCAGCACTAGTTGTTTGCCCCACATCTCTTCTATATAACTGGCAAGAAGAGTGTCACAAGTTTAATGGAAAGCTTAAAACACTGATTATTGATGGAATGCCCATTCAGAGAAAGAAATTGATTAAGGCTTTGAAGAATTATGATGTCGTTATTACCTCTTACAGTCTCCTTCAAAAAGATATTGAATCTTATGACAAGATCACCTTTTCTTATATGATTCTCGATGAAGCCCAACATATTAAAAATCGCGGAACACGTAATGCTAAATCTGTAAAAATGATCAAGGCAGAGCATCGGATGATCCTTTCAGGTACACCCATTGAAAATTCCCTTGATGAACTTTGGAGCCTTTTTGATTTCCTAATGCCAGGCTTTTTAGGACAGTACGATCGGTTTGTGGAAAAATATATTCGACTCTCAGGTGATGAACAAACAAAAAATCTTCAATATCTACGGAAAAAAGTGGCTCCTTTCATCATGCGTCGAATGAAAACAGATGTCCTTGATGACCTCCCACCAGTGAATGAAAACGTCTATCATTGTCAATTAACGAAAGTTCAAAAAGAACTCTATACATCCTATGCTAAGTCAGCTAGAGATGAACTTGTGAAACTCGTTGAAAGGGATGGTTTTGATAAGGTTCAAATCCATGTTTTAGCAACACTGACACGCTTAAAGCAGATTTGTTGTCATCCTACCATTTTTGTTAAAGAAAAAGCAGAAATGGGAGACTCTGCAAAATATGACATGCTTGTTGAACTTCTTCAAACATTGATTGAAGGAGGGCATAAAACAGTGATTTTCTCCCAGTACACAAAAATGCTTCAAATCATGCGCAATGATTTTGATCAGAGAGGAATTCGCTTCAACTATCTCGATGGATCGAGTAAAAATCGTCTTGAAATTGTGAAAGAATTTAATGAAGATCCCAATATTCCTGTTTTCCTTGTTTCGTTAAAGGCTGGAGGGACAGGGCTAAATTTAGTGGGTGCTGATACGGTCATTCATTATGATATGTGGTGGAATCCAGCCGTAGAAAATCAAGCCACAGATCGGGTACACCGGATCGGTCAGAAAGCATCAGTTTCTGTTTATAAGCTCGTCACGAACGGAACGATTGAGGAAAAAATCGTTGAGATGCAAAACAGAAAGCGAGGAATCGTGAAGAAAATTGTCAGTTGTGATGATGAAGCCATTACAAAGTTGACATGGGAAGATGTGTTGGAACTCCTTCAAACTTGATCAATTTTACTTGATCGTCCATTATGTTGCTAACCACATATGCATATTTTGGATTGAAAAGGAATAAAAATGAAAATTAAGTCAGCAGGAAGAGAAAATTTTCTCAAGAATTTCAAACAAGGATGTAGGAACAAGATCGGTCAATTGACCGGTATTTTTGCAAGTGATATTGGAATCGACTTAGGAACCGCCAATACCCTTGTTTATGTTCGAGGAAAGGGAATTGTTCTTGCTGAGCCTTCTGTTGTAGCAGTAGATTCATTAACCAGTGAAGTTCTTGCTGTGGGACATAAGGCCAAAGCGATGCTTGGTAAAACTCCTCGAAAAATTCATGCTGTACGTCCTATGAAAGATGGTGTGATTGCCGACTTTGAAATTGCTGAAGGGATGCTTAAAGCGCTGATTTCCAGAGTGACACCTTCTCGCAGCCTTTTCAGACCCAAGATTTTGATTGCTGTTCCTTCAGGAATTACCGGAGTGGAAAAACGGGCGGTTGAAGATTCAGCCCTAAGAGCTGGGGCTCAGGAAGTGATTTTGATCGAAGAACCCATGGCTGCTGCAATTGGTGTGGATCTTCCTGTCCATGAGCCTTCTGCGAACATGATTATCGATGTAGGGGGGGGCACCACTGAAATCGCAATCATTTCTCTTGGTGGAATTGTTGAATCGCGCTCGATTCGAATTGCAGGGGATGAGTTTGATGAATGTATCATCAACTACATGCGCCGTACTTATAACTTAATGATTGGCCCTCGCACTGCCGAAGAAATCAAAATGACCATCGGTTCAGCCTATCCCCTCGGAGATCATGAGCTTGAAATGGAAGTCCGTGGACGTGACCAAGTTGCAGGTCTTCCTATTACAAAACGGATCAATTCCGTTGAGATTCGCGAATGCCTATCTGAGCCAATCCAGCAGATCATTGCTTGTACTAAGGAAACTTTAGAGCGTTGTCCTCCAGAACTTGCTGCTGATCTTGTAGAAAGTGGAATGGTTCTAGCTGGTGGTGGTGCACTGATCAAAGGACTTGATAAGGCCCTTATTAAAGAGTCTGGACTTCCTGTTATTGTGGCTTCAAATCCCCTTCTAGCTGTCTGTATGGGAACGGGTAAGGCTCTTGAGTATCTAGAAACTTTCAAAAAAGCGACCGTATAAATCAATCATCTATTACATAAGTATGGTATGAACTTACCCCCTATTAAAGAGATTTTTTATGCCACCGTTTTCAATATGAGGTAGGTTTATGGAGATTCACCACTCGAAACTTAAGGCTTGGATTGAAGCGATTCAAGGACTTTGTCAGCCAGATCAGGTCCACTACTGCGATGGCTCAAAACAAGAGCATAATGCTGTTTGTCAGGAACTTGTTGATAAGAAAGTCTTTGTAAAATTGCCTAAAAGGCCCGGTTCTTATTGCTGCCGCTCCGATCCTGGAGATGTAGCTCGCGTTGAAGATCGAACCTTCATTTGCTCTGGGAAAAAAGAAGATGCAGGTCCTACAAACAATTGGGAAGAACCGTTGAAGATGAAGGAAAAGCTTCTTAGCCTTTTCAATGGATGTATGAAGGGACGGAAAATGTATGTGATTCCGTTTAGTATGGGGCCTTTTGGATCCCCACTATCAGAGATCGGGGTTCAAATCACGGATAGTCCGTATGTTGTAGCCAATACCTACATCATGACACGGATGGGGAAGAAGGCTCTTGATGTTTTGGGAACAGATGGAGACTTTGCCTCTTGTTTGCATTCTGTTGGAGTTCCTTTAAAAGAGGGAGAAATTGATTCCTTCTGGCCCTGTCGCGTTGATGAAAAATATATCGTCCATTTCCCTGAAAAGCGAGAGATTTGGTCTTTTGGGAGTGGGTATGGAGGCAATGCTCTTCTCGGGAAAAAATGTTTGGCGCTCCGCATCGCTTCTGTCAAGGGACGCGATGAAAAGTGGCTAGCTGAACATATGTTGATCGTCGGGATTACGAATCCGGAAGGAAAAAAACGCTATTTTACAGCAGCATTTCCTAGTGCCTGTGGAAAAACGAATCTCGCAATGCTTCAGTCGACTCTTCCCGGTTGGAAGGTCGAATGCGTGGGGGATGACATTGCATGGATGCGGATTGGTAAGGATGGGCGTCTGTATGCAATCAATCCGGAATATGGTTTTTTTGGTGTGGCGCCAGGAACCTCACATCATTCCAATCCAAATGCTATGGAATCCATTAAGACGCACTCTATTTTCACCAATGTTGCCCTAACTGATGCTGGTGATGTTTGGTGGGAGGGAATGACTGAAACACCACCGAAACATCTCATTGATTGGAAGGGGAAGGAATGGACTCTAGAAGCGGAAGAGAAAGCGGCGCATCCTAATGCACGCTTTACTGCGCCTATTAGGCAGTGTCCGACGATTGATCCTGCATTTGATGATGTCAAGGGTGTCCCTATTTCAGGAATTATTTTTGGAGGAAGAAGAGAGAGTGTTGTGCCTCTTGTAATTGAAAGCCTTTCATGGTCCCACGGGACTTTTCTAGGAGCATCTCTTTCTTCAGAGATGACAGCTGCAGCTGCGGGGAAAGTGGGTAAACTCCGTCATGATCCCTTCGCAATGCTCCCTTTTTGCGGCTACAATATGGGCGATTATTTTCAGCACTGGTTAGATATGGGACAGCTCCTAGGCGATAAAAAACCAAAAATCTTCCATGTAAACTGGTTTCGTAAAGGGGAAGATGGAAAATTTCTTTGGCCTGGTTTTGGAGAAAATATAAAAGTTCTTAAATGGATCTTTGAAAGATGCGATGGAACAGGAGAAAGTGTAGCAAGTCCTGTGGGGTATTTTCCAAAAGAATTTGATGCGCCTAAGGAGCTTTTTGCAATGGATGGACAGGCTTGGATAGAAGAAGCCAAGAGCCTTCGAGAATATTTTACCCTTTTTGGAGAACATTTTCCTAGGGAGCTCTCAAAAGAACTCGATGATTTAGAAAGGCGAGTTCGTGAATTGTAAACTTCAAACAAAAAAACCTTATGTTCCACATTTCTTTTAAAGAATTCCAGTGGGGAAAGTGTTTGCTTGGGCTCGACATTTTTATGATACTTTTCTCCGAAACCTACGTGTCATGCAGCCTCAATCAATGATCCGTTTGGAACTTTTTTAATGGTATGGTATATAGAAAGAAGTACAAGATTCTTGCACAGATGCTTCAAGGCGTGCGTTTCTTATAAAAAAAGGGTATTCATGAACAAGTTTGATCAGCTCAAAGAACACACGATTATTGTTGCTGACACCGGTGAAATTGATGAGATAAAAAAATACCAGCCAACCGATGCCACAACCAATCCTTCACTCATTCTTAAAGCCTCTGAGATTAATGAATATAGACCTCTGATCGAAGAGGCGGTTTCTTATGGAAAATCAAAAGGTGGACAAAGTCCTTTCAAGCTAATCATCGCAAAAGTCTTTGTGAACTTCGGAGCAGAAATTCTCAAGCATATTCCTGGAAGAGTTTCAACGGAAGTTGATGCACGTCTTTCTTTTGACGTGGAAGGGAGTATTAAAAAAGCCCATCACTATATCGATCTTTATAAAGAGGCTGGTGTTGAAAAGGAGCGAGTTTTAATCAAATTAGCCTCAACTTGGGAAGGTGTTTTAGCAGCTTCACAACTTGAAAAAGAGGGAATACATTGCAATATGACCTTGATGTTTAGCTTAGCCCAAGCCATTGCTTGCGCTGAAGCTGGAGCTACTCTCATCTCTCCATTTGTCGGCCGTATTCTCGATTGGTACAAAAAAGTAGAAGGTAAAAACTCTTATCTTCCCGCCGAAGATCCTGGGGTTGTCTCTGTGACTAAGATCTTCAATTACTACAAAAAATTTGGTTATAAAACCCAAATTATGGGAGCTTCTTTCCGCAACGTCGATGAGGTCCTTGAGTTAGCTGGCTCTGACCTACTAACCATTGCTCCAAAACTGCTCAAAGAGCTTATTGAAACAAAAGGAGCCGTTCCCAAAAAACTTTGCGCTGAAAAAGCGGCTCAGAGTGATCTTGAAAAAATTTCAGTAAACGAGAAAACATTCCGCTGGCTGCTTAACGATGAAGCTATGGCTACAGAAAAACTGTCCGAAGGAATCCGGAACTTTGCTAAAGACACGGTTAAGCTAGAAAAGCTTATTGAAAAAATGCTGTAGTTGCGCTCAGCGATAAAACCGCTCCCGATCTGCAATGACAAGGTCGCAAAAAGCTTGACTAAATGTAATAGAATTCTTTGAAATTTTCTTGAAAGAGCTTTCTTTCTATCTGATTGATTTGGAATCGTTGTATCAGCAGCTAAGGCAGCAAAAATCTCAGAAAAGCCCACTTGCTGATGTAAGCAATAGCGGTTTCTCTTCCTCGGTTATTTATGGAAAGGTTCATAACTCCACAGCTTAGACTTTCCAAAAAGTTGAAAGTTATTGTTTCTTGCTCTATAGTATCCGTAATGCCACTTGAGAGGTAGTAGATGAAATCTGTGGATACTGGAAAAGAAAAAGTTAAAAAAATCTGTGAAATCCTCCGAAAAGAAACTCTAGACCCTGCTATAAAAGAAGGGGATCAAATGAGAGCTAAAGCGCGTGCTGATGCTGAAAAAATCATAGAAGATGCAAAAAGTGAGGCTTCAAGAATTCAAGAAGAAGCCAAGAAAAGAATTGAAGAAGAACGCAATGTTTTTCAAGCTTCCATGAACCTTGCAGCTAAAAAAAGTATCGATACGCTTAAACAAGAAATCGAGAAGAACCTTTTTAATCCCGAACTTAAAAAAGTAATTACGGATAAAGTCAAAGAACCGAAAGTCGTTGCTGGGCTGATTCAAGCTATTATTACCGGGATTGAAAAAGAAGGGATGGAAGGAGATTTGAAAGCCATTGTTTCAGCTTCTGTGGGAGTCGATGTCGTCAATAAAGAACTCTTAAAGGGCATGATTGAGAAGCTGAAATCTAAAAGTGTTGAAGTTGGCGAAATTGGGGGAGGGGCTCAAATAAAGATTATCGACCAAAACCTAACGATCGATATGTCCGATGAAGCTCTTAAAGAGCTCTTTGCGAGGTTTGTAAGAGATGACTTCCGATCAATGATTTTTGCGACAACAGTATGAACAGACATTTTTTTTTAGGGAGTCTCTTACCTCCCATAAGAGTAGGAAGCGAGCCTGGAATACCATTTGATGATCTGATGATCCTTTACAAGGATAACCTGAGCTTATCCGATCTTAAAAAAGTCCAGGTCATTCGACGATACACAGACCTAAAAAACGTTCAGAACTTATCAAAGAAAAAAGGCATTGATCATCGAGGGAACTTAAATGAAAAGGAACTCGATGAGGCCATTGTCAATCAAGAAAGTCTTCCGGGTTATTTATTTGATTTTCTGGAAAAATATCAAGAAGTTCCGGAGCAACTTCGCAATTATTCGAAAATTTTCATCGCATTTTTCAAAGAGATGGAGAAAAAATACCGGGGATTTTTAAAAGAATACTTTCAGTTTGAAAGAAGTTGGAGAGTGCTTTTAGCAGGATACCGCGCCAAAAAACTGGGGGTTGATCCAGCAGTGGCTCTTCAGCATGAAGACTTTCAGGATCCTTTAATTGCTGAAATTCTAGCTCAAAAGGATGCTCCCCTTTTTGCGTTTCCTACTGAGTATGCGGAGCTAGGAGAACAATTAAAAGATGTGGGGCAAAAGCCAGCTAAGCAATATCAATTAATCGCTGATTTCCGCTTTCATTGGATTGGAGATAGGGTGCAAAAACGCCCCTTTTCTATCGATTACCTGCTTGGGTATTTGGTTCAACTCATGATTGTAGAAGATGTATGTGCTCTTGATGAAAAAAAAGGAAGTGAGAATTTAAACGAAATGGTGAAAGGTAACTTATGAGCAGTGAAAAAAATGCACTTGCAACAGGCAGGGTCATTAAAGCTTTTGGAAACCTCCTGCATGTCCGTTTTACAGGGGATGTCCGTCAAGGGGAAATTGCACTAGTGGAAATGGGCGCTCTTTCCTTAAAAGGAGAGGTGATCGAAATTGCCGGTGCTATAGCAAAAGTGCAAGTCTTTGAAGATATTGTTGGCATTGAGCTGTATACCCCTGTCAAATTCACCTCTCATCTTCTTGAAGCTGAACTCGGTCCAGGATTGATTAGCGCGATTTTTGATGGGTTGCAAAACCCTCTGGAAAGAGTTGCGAATGTTTCAGGCCTTTTTTTACAGCGGGGTGTGTATATTCCATCCCTCGATCGACAAAAACATTGGGATTATCATGCAACTGCAAAAATTGGGGATGTTTTAGAAAGAGGAGAGACGCTAGGAACAACAATGGAAGGAAGGTTCCGCCACAAGATCATGCTTCCGTTCTCGATGTCAGGTACATATACCGTTTCATGGGTGATTAAACAGGGTTCCTATAGTGTTGATGAAGTCATTGCAAAAGTAAAAGATGAAAAAGGGAATGAATATCCCCTGACAATGACTCAAAAATGGCCAGTAAAAATTCCTTTGATCCAAGGGAAAAAAGTTAAAGCTACAAAGATGATGGATACGGGAGAGCGTGTCATTGACACTCAGTTCCCAGTTCTTAAAGGGGGGACTTTTTGTACACCGGGCCCTTTTGGAGCTGGAAAAACTGTTTTGCAACATCACCTATCAAAGTATTCCTCTGTCGATCTTGTCATTATCACCGCTTGCGGAGAAAGAGCTGGTGAAGTTGTTGAAGTTTTAAAGACTTTCCCCCATTTAAAAGATCCTCACACAAACGAATCTTTGATGAGTCGGACTGTCATCATTTGTAATACCTCATCAATGCCTGTAGCAGCGCGGGAAGCTTCTGTGTACATGGGAGCAACAATTGCCGAGTATTACCGCCAAATGGGACTTGATGTACTCCTCCTTGCAGACTCCACTTCAAGATGGGCGCAAGCCATGCGGGAAATGTCTGGGCGTTTAGAAGAGATTCCTGGTGAAGAAGCATTCCCAGCCTATTTGGGTTCACGGATTGCCTCTTTCTACGAGCGTTCAGGTGTGATCAACTTAAAAGAAGGGGAGACTGGGTCCCTAACCATTGCAGGGACCGTTTCGCCTGCAGGAGGGAACTTTGAAGAGCCTGTAACACAAGCAACTCTTGCTGTCGTGGGAGCATTTTTAGGCCTTTCCAGGGCTCGTTCTGACGCGCGCCGTTATCCTGCGATTGATCCCCTCATTTCTTGGTCAAAGTACATTGAAGATGTTAGCCTTGACCTCGAAAAAAAAGTGGAAGATTGGGACAAAAAAAATGCCAAAGCATTGAACTACATTAAGGAGGGAGACGAAATTGGGAAGAAGATGGAAGTTGTAGGTGAAGAAGGGATTACAGTAGAAGACCTTGTGATCTATCTTAAAGGAGAGCTGTATGATTTTTCTTACTTGCAACAAAATGCTTTTGATAAAGAGGATGCCTATTGCCCCTTGGATCGCCAAATTATCTTGTTCGAGTTGATTCAGAAAATTTTCGATGCTCCTTTTACTTTTGATGGACACGATGAAGCGCGACATTTCTTCTTAAATCTTCAGAGTGAAATTAAAAACATGAACTTTATGCCCTTTGAATCCGATGGATATCGCAAAGCGTATCAAACGATTGAGCGCCGGATCGAAAATGCCACGATGCAAACTTAAAGGATAGAACATGACTACGATTTATGACAGAATTACCGATATCCGCGGAAACTTGATTACCATTATTGCTAAAGGGGTGAAGATGGGTGAGTTAGGAAAAATTCACCGAAAGTCGGGACAGACGACCCTTGCTTCTGTTTTAAGCATCGATGGAGAGAAGGTAACACTTCAAGCATTTGAAAGCCCCCGAGGAGTTTCTACTGGCGATAAGGTGAGTTTTTTAGGGCGCCAAATGCAAACCGTGTCCAACGAATCCCTTTTCGGAAGACGTTTGAATGGAAGGGGTGAACCGATCGATGATGGACCTAAAATAATGGGTAAAAGCGTCGACATTGGTCAGCCTTCTTTTAATCCTGTTAAAAGAATCGTTCCTCATGAAATGGTGAACACAAACATCCCAATGATTGATGTTTTTAACTGCCTTGTGAAATCACAAAAGATTCCGATTTTCTCTGTGGCAGGAGAACCTTACAACCCACTTCTTATGAGGATCGCCAATCAAACCGATGCCGATATTGTGATTATTGGGGGAATGGGACTCCGGTATGACGATTATCAGGCCTTTGTTGATAACGCAGAAAAGTCAGGATCAATGGAAAAAACGATCATGTTTGTTCACAAAGCAACGGATCCTGCTGTAGAGTGTCTTTTAGTCCCTGATATGGCGCTTGCTTGTGCTGAACAATTTGCTGTGAAGGATCAAAATGTTCTCGTTCTTTTAACTGATATGTCAGCTTTTGCAGATAGTATTAAAGAGATTATGATCACCATGGACCAAGTTCCTTCCAATCGTGGGTATCCAGGATCTCTTTATTCCGATCTCGCTTCAAGATATGAAAAAGCTGTCGATATTGATGGCAGTGGTTCGATTACTCTCATCTCTGTAACAACGATGCCTGGTGGAGATGTTACCCACCCTATTCCTGATAACACAGGCTATATCACTGAAGGGCAGTTTTACCTGCATGGAGGTCGGATCGATCCTTTTGGTTCACTTTCACGTTTGAAGCAACAAGTGATTGGTAGTGTGACACGTGAAGATCATGGGGATATTGCCAATGCTCAAATTCGTCTCTACGCAGAATCAAAAAAAGCGAGAGAAAGACAAAGTATGGGATTCCGCCTATCACGTTGGGATCAAAAACTTCTCGAATACTCCCTTCTCTTTGAAGAGCGAATGATGAACCTAGAAGTGAATATTCCCATTACAGAAGCCTTGAATCTAGGCTGGAAAACCTTAGCGGAGTGTTTCGATCCTCACGAAGTCGGAATTAAGCAAGATCTCTTAAGTACGTATTGGCCAAAATAGGATCTAAATGGCGCAGGTTAAACTGACAAAAATGGAGCTGAGGGATCGGCAATATAAGTTGAAGCAGCTCCAAAAATATCTCCCTACCCTCCAGCTTAAGAAAGCCATGCTTCAAACAGAGGTAAATCATGCAGCGCATGAAATCAAGGGGCTCAAGCGAATCTATCATGAGAAAATAAAAGCTTGTGAAAGCTTCCAAGCCCTTTTGACCGATCCCGAAGCAGACGTTATCGCCCTAGCTGCAGAAGTGGAAAAAGTGGAAAAAAAGTTTGAAAATATTGCTGGCGCTGAGATTCCTTTTTTTGAGAAGGTTATGTTTCGATCCCTTGACTATTCTCTATTTGAAACCCCTCTTTGGGTCGATTCCGCGCTGGAAAAGATTCGAGATCTTGTCATAGCAAAAGAAAAGATTGAAGTCGTGAAAGAAAAGAAGTGGATTCTTGAAAAAGAACTGCGAGAAGTCTCTATTCGAGTGAATCTCTTCGAGAAAATTTTAATTCCGCGAACACAGAGACATATTAAGAAGATCAAGGTTTTTTTAGGCGACCAAGAGTTAGCATCAGTAGCGCAAGCAAAAGTTGCCAAAAGTAAGATTGAAAAGCGAAAAGCAAAGGAGGCTATAGCGTGACAATCATCCGCGTGAAAAAATACCTCTTTATTGGTGTGCAAGAAGATATGGACACTTTCTTTAAGCGGGCTCAAGAAAAAGGGTTTATTGAGTTCATTTCTTCAAAGGGACGCAGGGCTTTAGACTACCCTGAAAACGTGGAGATACTGATCAAAGCTTTAAAGATCCTTCGGAAGCAGCCTGTGATAAAAAAAGCTGAACTCACAAAAGATCTCGATCCTGAAAAACTTAGTTCTACTGTTGTTGAAAATGCAATCTGGCTTGAGAAACTTGAAGAGCAGCGACGCTTTTTGGAAGCAGAGATCTCTCGCATTGAACCTCTTGGAGATTTTGATTTAAAAAAGATCCGACGGATTGAACAAGAAACCGGAAGACAGATGCAATTTTTTTGTGTCAAGAAAGCGAAACTTAAAAAAATTGAGCTTGATGAGGCCCTCATTCCTGTGGGTTCTGAGTATGACATGGAGTACTTTATGACTATTTCTCATAAGGTCGAAAGCTTTACGGGAATGCTCGAAATGCATTTCGAAAAGTCTCTTAAAGAACTTCAGAAAGAGCTCACAGCTGTTAGGGAGACAACCCTGAAATGTCAAGCTGAGCTTAAGGAAGATGCAGCCTATATTGATTTCTTAAAAGAGCACCTAGTGATTGCTCTCAATCACTATCACTTGGCAAGCACTTCTGGTGAAATCTCTAACCACATGAATGATTCTCTTTTTGCAATTGAAGGATGGATTCCTGAAAACCGCTTACATGGACTTTTCCCCCTTTTGGAAGGGCTAGGAATTCATGCAGAAGAAATCGCAATAGACCAAGGGGAGTGGGTCCCTACGTATATGGAGAATAAAAGTTTTGCAAAAGTTGGAGAAGATCTCGTTCATATTTACGATACCCCTGCAACAGCTGACAAAGACCCTTCAGGGTGGGTGTTCTGGGCCTTTGCTATTTTCTTTGCGATGATTATTTCAGATGCTGGGTATGGCTTCATCTTTTTAGCTTTAGCTCTGTTTCTTAGAAAGAAATGTAAACATATCCAAGGAAATGGTAAACGCTTTTTACGGCTATTTACAGTCCTTTCCTCTTTTTGTATTGGATGGGGGATTTTCTCTGGCGCCTATTTTGGTCTAGAGATTTCTCCAGAAAGTCCGATGAATAAGGTCAATATCATCCATATTCTAGCTGTGAAAAAAGCGGATTATCACCTCAAGCATAAAGACGAGACTTACCGAGAAATCATCGAAGAGTTTCCCCAAGTTTCAAAGGTTCAAACTGGAAAAGATCTTCTCTTTAAAGCAAAAGTTGAAAAAAATGGGTTTACGAACTACAAGATTTCAGATGAGTTTCGTGATTCGATTTTCATGGAAATTGCCCTTATCGCTGGTTTGATCCATATTAGTCTCTCTCTTTTGAGAAGACTCCCCAGTCATTTTGCAGGACTTGGCTGGGTCTTTGCTATGGTTGGGGCTTATATGTTTTTCCCAAAAGTTTTAAATGCAACTTCGGCTATTCACTTCGTTTTTTTGATCCCAAAGCAAGAAGGCTATGCGATAGGTCAGCAGCTTTTCTGGGGAGGAATAGGGCTTGCTTTAGTCGTTGCCCTGATACAAAATAAATGGCGGGGATTGATTGAACTGACAAAGGTGATTGAACTTTTTGCCGATGTTCTCTCATACCTGCGTCTTTATGCATTAGGGCTTGCTGCAATGATCCTTGCAGGCACTTTTAATGACTTTGGGATGAAGTTAGGCTTTGCTGCAGGATTCTTTGTGACCATTATTGGACATGTAATCAATATTATCATAGGAATTATGGGGGGAACGATTCACGGCCTCCGTCTCAATTTTATCGAATGGTATCACCACTCCTTTGAAGGAGGCGGAAAGCTTTTCAACCCACTTAAATTAATGAAATCTAGAGGAGAATAGAATGATGAGTTTTGCAATGATTGGCCCAGCGGTTGTTTTGGCTCTTGCTTGTTTGGGAAGTGCGATCGGGTGTGGAATTGCAGGAATGGCATCCCACGGAGTGATGGTCCGCGTTGATGAAAATCACGGAAAATTTATTGGAATGTCCGCCCTTCCTTCATCGCAAGCGATTTACGGCTTTGTGTTAATGCTTTTGATGAAACAAGCGATTGTAGCAAACACCCTAACTGCTTGGAATGGCATCGGCATTGGCGTCTTTATTGGTCTAGCCATCATGATTTCAGCGATTTACCAAGGAATGTGTGCAGCGACTGGAATTCAAGCTTCTGCAAAGCAGCCTGCCATTTATGGTAAGTGCTTGGCTGCATTGGGCATTGTTGAATCTTTCTCTCTTTTCGCGTTCGTATTTGCCTTATTACTGCTCTAGCAGTATAAGGGCGAGCATGAGGAAAGAAGAAGACTCGCTGGGAATTGTAGAAATTCCAGAAGATAAATATTGGGGCGCTCAAACAGAGCGCTCTCGTATCAACTTCCCTGTTGGAAGGGAAAAAATCCCTATAGAAGTGATTTACAGTCAAGCCATTGTAAAAAAGGCTTCAGCCATTGTGAACAATGAAATGGGGCTCCTTTCTGACGAAAAATCCAAAATGATCCAAAAGGCTGTTGATGCGATCCTAGCAGGAGAGCTAGATGACCATTTTCCATTGGTTGTTTGGCAAACAGGCTCAGGAACGCAAACCAACATGAACGTCAATGAAGTCATCAGCAACTATGCGATCAAGAAGGTAGGAGGGGAAATGGGATCGAAAAAACCAATCCACCCTAATGATGATGTCAATAAGTCTCAATCTTCAAACGATACATTCCCTACGGCAGCTCACATTGCCGCAGTTGTAAAAGTCAAACAGCACCTTCTTCCAAACCTTTTAATTTTTCTCAATGGTTTGAAAGAAAAAGCAGAAGCCTTTAAGCACACTGTAAAAATGGGTCGAACACATCTTATGGACGCTGTTCCTCTGACTTTAGGCCAAGAATTTTCTGGCTATGCTTCCATGATTGCATATGGAATCAAAGCCATTGAAAACGCTCTTTTCCACCTTTCAGAAATAGCGCTTGGAGGAACAGCAGTCGGCACAGGTCTCAATACTCCCGCAGGCTTCCCTGAAAGAGTGGCTACTGTTCTTTCCCATCTCACGGGGCAAGCCTTTAAGACAGCGCCGAATAAGTTTGAAGCGATTGGAGCTGATGATGGAATGGTGGAAATGTCTGGAGCTCTTCGGCAAGTTGCGAGCTCTTCGCTAAAAATTATTAATGATATTCGTTGGATGGCCTCTGGACCTCGCTCTGGAATTGGGGAGCTTCTGATTCCAGCTAACGAACCTGGTTCTTCCATGATGCCTGGTAAAGTGAACCCCACACAATGTGAGTCTCTCTCCCAAATTTGTATCCAAGTTATGGCCAATGACATGGCAATTGGCATTGCTGGATCTCAGGGAAACTTTGAACTGAATGTTTATCGTCCTGTAATGATTTATAATCTTTTGCAATCGATACAACTTCTTGGAGACGGAACGAAAAACTTCTATGATCGTTGTCTTAAAGGCATTGAGGCGAATCTTAGCCAAATTGATAGCCATCTCAAGCGTTCTCTTATGCTAGTGACGGCACTAAATCCAGTGATTGGTTATGATAAGGCCGCAGCAATTGCGAAAAAGGCTCAGAAAGAACACAAGACATTAAAAGAAGCAACGCTTGATTTAGGTTACCTTTCTGCTGAAGAATTCGACAAAGTTGTTGATCCTGCTAAGATGACGTAACAGCAAAAACAGCCCACTTAGAATAGGGTGGATGGGGGCGTACATAGACCCTAATTGTTTAAAACAAGGAGTCGATTCATGAGAAAATTGCGCGGATTAGGTAGAAAAAAAGCATGCAAACAATCGCACTTGAAGGAATGGTAATGACCCATGAAAGGACAATATCGCGGAGAGTGCGTAGGTTAAGAGCAGAAAGCCCTCTTGCCAACCCCACACCGAGAACAGCTCCCACGATACAATGGGTCGTAGAAATAGGAAGACCAAATTTTGAAGCAACTAAGATTGTCGTTGCGGCCCCAAACTCGGCGCTAAATCCTCGCGTAGGAGTGAGTTCGGTAATCTTTTTCCCGATTGTTTCCATAACGCGCCAGCCCCAAGTCGCAAGTCCCACAACAATCCCAACCCCTCCCATTGCCAAAAGCCAAGCAGGAACGCTAGAGTTTGCATAAAAACCACCTGCTTTAATGATTTCAAGGGCCCCTGCAACAGGGCCAATTGCATTCGCGACATCATTGGCTCCATGGGCAAAGGCCACATAGGCAGCGCTCATGATTTGGAGAGAAGCAAACATTTTTTCTACGATCTTATAGTCAGAGCTAGAGGTGTACAGGTTAGAGTGTTCACGCACATCTGCAGCGTAGTCTTCAACATCTTTTAAAAGGCGTCCCACTTGCTTTTTGCGCTCCCCTTTGCTTGTAAGCTGCACTCTCTTCAAGTGGCGCACAGCTTTATTCAAGCTAAAGACTTGTTGAGACGTATTTGCAGAGACTGTTTGTGGTCGGGGGAGATAAACTTTTTTTAGAACAAAAAAAGCAATCAGTGCCCCAATAAGACCCATAACACATCCGATTAAGAGGGTTTCGGCTAAAGAAAACTTTACTTGAAAAGATCCTATGCCGTTAGAAAGGATACTCAATGTGAACACAAAAAGGACAATGAAAACCATCACAGGAATCAATCGCCTGGTTGCATTGATAGGATTCATTGCAAAGAGAATTTTTCGCTGGAGTGTGCTAAAGATTAAAAAGGCAAAAAGACCGCTCAAGGCAGGGGAGATGATCCAACTCATCGCAATACTTCCTATTCCGCTCCATTGAACCGCATGAATGCCTCCTGCCATCACACCAAATCCTAGTAAGGCACCGACAATCGCATGGGTTGTTGACACAGGCCAACCAAAATACGAAGCGACTTGAAGCCAGAATGCTGTTGCGGTTAATGCTGCTAACATGCCGTATAGGAGAATTTTGGGATGATGAGCAAAAACATCGGGGTTGACAATTCCTGATTGCATCGTCTTGGAGACATTTCCTCCTAAGAAGAAGGCGCCACAAAACTCTAGGATTCCTGCGATAACAACCGCTTTAAAAAGGGTAAGCGCTCCCGATCCGACAGACGTTCCCATTGCATTGGAAACATCATTAGCGCCGATATTCCAAGTCATATAAAACCCTGCAAGGAGGACTAAGACCGTTAAAATGAAATCAATAGACATCTGAACCTATTTGTGAATGCGTATGGTTTTGATTTTCATAAATTTTTTGCAGTTTTTTGACCCCCTATTTGGGCACATTGTCGAAGAGGCAAAGGCAACAAATAGGCGTTTAAAATGGTTTGAAAAAAAATAGATAGAAGGGGCATGCGAGTTTAAGCATAGGTGCATTATTTAAGTTCCAAAATCATCCGGATGCGATGGGCTAGTTTTTCTGAAATGTGAGAAATGTGATTGATCTCTCCAACAAGGCGAATATAGAGGTAAAAGACAGGAGTTTTACTATTTTCAGCTGTTTTGAAGAACTCTTTCATCAGCCCATGCTTCATTTTATCGGCTTGGTATTCAATCTTTGAAGTTTTCTCAACAATCGTTCTCACTTTTTCAGCTTCAATTCCCCCAAAAGAAGACTCTAAAAGCTCGTGAAGCTCTTTAATAATGGAACGCGCATTCCAAAAAGCCTCCATATTTTTTTTAAAGAGTTGATCGAGATGATCACAGAGATCTCCCAGTTCACTTACAGGATATAAAGTCAGCAGATGACCGATATCTTCGGCCTTATCAGAAATGCTGTCTTGAATCGCTAGAATATCAAGAAACTGACTCTGATCGATCGGGAGAAATAAACTTTTTGGCAAATGATTACGGATGTCATTCTTTGTCAAATCCGCTTCATGTTCAAGCTTTGAAAGTTCTTTAACCAACTGCTCGAGTTCTTCGGGGGATTTACTTTTAAGATTATCGAAGATTTCAGTCAGTTTTTTCATACAACTGCTCACCTTCTTCATATGGGACTGAAGAGGCTGAAAGGGAGATTTTCCAAAAATTCGAGCAATCGTTGTTAACATAGGACTTTGCTATAAGGGGTTTACTTAACCATAGCAATCGTTCGCTTTAAGTTCACGAAAAATAGAGTGGTAAGTTTCGATACACTGATTCCAAGAAAAATTTTTAATGAGATGATTTTTTGCCGCTTCGGTGTAATCAGCGCCTTTAAGAATCGCAGCGGCAAATTTTTCAGGGTTCTTCTCATTGATAAGAGTTCCGAAAATTCCTCCTGAAAGGACCTCTTCAAAAGGAGGGATTTTGGAAGCGATAATGGGAATCTCGAGTGCCATGGCTTCTAAAAGAATGAGTCCAAAAGCTTCCCATCTGGAAGGGACAACCACACACTCCACTTCTGATAAGAGTTTGAGACCTTCTTTTCTCGAAACTTTTCCAGTTACAGTCGTGTAAGGATCCTTTTTTAAGACCTCTTCATCGTCTCCTCCTCCAATCACGCGAAGGCGATAACCCTTAGGTCCCAAAATTTTCATGATCTCAAGCATGAAAAGAGGATTTTTTTGATAGCATAAGCGTCCCATAAATCCAATAAGCTTTGGAATTTTTTCTTTTTTAGAAGGGATTGTATTGAGAGCGATCCCATGATGAATAACGCAGTGCCTTGTTTTTTTAAGTAAGTGATTTTTTAACGCAAGCGCTTCTTCAGTATGAGAGACAAAATTCACAAGAGTTGCCCCTTTCATTGCCCTGCGCTCACCAAAACGGCTAAACTTTAGCCCTTGGTGGAGTCCATGAAGTCCATGAACAGTATAGAGAACAGGGCAAGGCTTGCGGCAAAAGCTTAGGAAAAAAGCGGCTCGCCCTCCATGAACATGAATCAAATCAGGGTTAATCTTAAGAATCACTTTCTGCATCTTGGCTGCGATGCGCAGATCGAAACGCGCTGTAAAAAAATTTATCCCAAATTTTGGGATATTCCCTGCCTTTTTAATGGCATAAGAATTTTCTTGGGTGAGTAAGAAAGGATCAGCTAGAGATTTTAGGACATCTAAAACAAAAGTTGTCCCACCTCCAGGGTTGCCATCAGCAACAATTTGTAGTATCTTCATGAGAATTATTTTATCGTAAGGAGTTTTATTTTGCTTGTATTTTGGCACCAAGAAGATTTGAGAATAGAAGAAAATTTAGGGCTCAGTAAAGCTTGCGCTGAAAACCCACACGTCGTCCCGATCTTTATTTTATCTGATGCTGCGCAGCTAGGAGAGGCAAGTCGGTGGTGGCTCCATAAAAGTTTAGAAGCGCTCCAAAAAGAGTATGCAGCAAAGGGAGTAAAGCTGATTCTTCGTCGGGGAGATCCCCTCAAGATTTTCAAAGAATTAAACGTTCAAAAAGTTTTCTGGAATCAAACCTTTTCTGAAGAAGAGAGATTAGTAGCGCAAGAATTAGGCGAAAAAGGGAGGCCATTTAATGGAAATCACTTAGTAGAGATTCCTCATTTTTTTAATAAGTTGGGAAACCCCTTTGCAGTTTTTACCCCCTTTTATAAAACCCTATTGAAGGAAATGAAACCCGTAAAAATCCAACAGATCGATCTTAAAAAAGGACAAGAGATAGAAAGTGATTCCCTCGACTCACTAAAGCTTTTACCCAAAAAGAATTGGACAAAATCCCTTGAGAGGCAGTGGATGCCCGGCAGAAAAGGAGCCCTTAAACGGTTACATACCTTTACTGGCAAAAATTATGGAAAGCAAAGAGACTTTCCGGCCGAAAAAGGAACCTCCCTGCTGTCGCCCCATCTCCACTTCGGTGAACTCAGTCCTTACGAAGTATGGGCTAAAGTCGACAATGAGCCTTTTCGACGACAACTTGCTTGGAGAGAATTTGGATCATCTTTTGTGACGCACTTTCCAAAAACAACGACTGAAAATTGGCAAGCTAAATTCGACCGTTTTCCTTGGAAACCCAATGCAGGCTCGCTACGCAGGTGGCAAAAAGGAGAAACAGGCTACCCCATTGTTGATGCTGGGATGCGGCAACTGTGGAAAGAAGGATGGATGCACAATCGCGTTCGGATGATCGTTGCCTCTTTTCTAGTAAAAGATCTTTTTATTCATTGGAAAGAGGGGGCTGCGTGGTTTTGGGATACCCTTGTAGATGCTGACATGGGAAACAATACTCTCGGTTGGCAATGGGTGGCAGGCTCAGGACCCGATGCCGCACCATTTTTCCGCATTTTCAACCCCATCCTTCAAGGAGAAAAATTTGATCCCATGGGACACTATGTTAAAATGTATTGTCCTGCGCTCAAAAACCTCTCTTCCAAATGGGTACATAAACCATGGCTGGCTTCCGAAGAAATATTGCGCCAAGGGGGAGTTGATTTGGGTGAAACCTATCCTTATCCTATGGTAGATCACAAAAAGATGCGAGACAAAGCATTGGCTTATTTTGAAAAATTATAGCGTAGAGATTCCACCATCAACACCGATGAGTTGACCTGTCATCCAACGACTTTTTGAGGAAAGAAGAAAAGCTATCATTTCCGCAATATCATTTGGGTTTCCCACCCGTTTCATAGGGTGTTTTTTTGCAGAGCCTTCTTTTTTAGCCTCAGAATCTAGTAGAGATGAGGTCAGTGGAGTCTCGGTTAGAGAGGGTGCTACAGCATTCACCCTTAGTTTAGGTGCATATTCAGAAGCAAGCCCTCTCATAAACCCAGTCACGGCGTTTTTTGCTGCGCTGATTGAGCAGTGCATGGGAAATCCTTTACCAGCAGCAACCGAGCTCATCAACACAATCGATCCATTTTCAGTTTCCAGCAGTTGAGGAAGATACTGTTTGATCACCTTTACAGCCCCTAAAACGTTGACGTTAAAATCATTTTGATAGTCTTCAATTTTGAGCTGAGAGAAAGGTTTGAGCGTGATCGTTCCGGGAAGGTAAGCCAGCCCATCTATATGGCTCTTTACCTTTGCAAATTCTGGATTGTTGGTGGAAATATCACAAGGATAATGTGTCACGTTTGCAAGGCCGTCAAGAGCGTTGCTAGTGCGGCTTATAGCAGTAATGCTATGCCCTTGTTGGCTCAAAATTTCTGTTAAAGCAAGCCCAATTCCAGAGCTGCCACCTACAATCAAATAATGACTCATGTTTTCACAGTATAGAATCTAGAAAAGAAGTTCAAGCAAAGATCCGTGCGCGCTCTTTTTTTGTAAGAGAACGCCACTCCCCTTCAGTGAGAGCGCCCAGCTTTAGATCTCCAATGCGAATGCGGCAAAGAGAAAGGAGGGTGAGTCCTGCGTTTTGAACCATCAGACGAACTTCCCGTTTTTTCCCTTCTTTAACAACGATCTTGAGGGTTCCTCGTCTTACCTTTGTCACTTTTGCAGGGCGCAGCCACTCTCCTTCAATCAATGTTCCTCTAGACAGTTTTTGAAGATGTGCATGAGTGACTTCTTGCTGCGTTTTTGCAAGATACTCCTTACGGATATTTTTTGAAGGGTGGATCACTTCTTGAGCAAAGTGCCCATCGTTAGTGAGTAAAATGAGTCCTGTCGTATCACGATCTAGGCGTCCAATTGTAAATAAACGTTCTTTGACCCCAGTAAAAAGGTCAATCACTAATTTTTTTCGTCCTACGGGTTTATTAGAACAGATGAAACCTTTAGGTTTATTCAAAACGTAATACACTTTTTCGTTCCTCACCGTTACCGGGTGATCTTCAACAAAAATCTTATCCGTTGCAGGATCAATAATCGTTTGAGGAACAGTAACGATCGCATCATTAACGCGCACTTTTCCCTCAAAAATGAGATATTCTGCAGCGCGGCGAGACGCCACCCCTGCTGTAGCTAAAATTTTACTTAGACGATTTGGTTCCATGCTAAGTAGTATAAAATAGGTGCCAGAATAATACAATCTCATCTATCATGAGGCTATGGCAAAGCAGGCAAAACTTATTTTACTTCGCCACGGAAAGTCTGATTGGAATCAAAAAAATCGCTTTACAGGGTGGGTTGATGTCCCTCTTAGTAAAGAAGGGATCATTGAAGCGCAAAAAGCAGGAAGGGCTATCAGTCACATCCCCATTGATGTGATTTTTATCTCTTCTCTCATACGAGCGCAAATGACAGCAATGATCGCGATGACAGAGCATGCAAGTGACAAAACACCGATCCTTTTACATCAAGGTGAAGGGAAGTTTGATGCATGGGCGAAAATTTATGATCCTAAGGCAAAAGAGCAGATGATTCCTGTTTATCAGTCCTGGGAAATGAATGAACGGATGTATGGAACACTCCAAGGACGCGATAAAGATAAAACACGAGAAAAGTTTGGAGCCGATCAAGTCAATATTTGGCGCCGGAGCTTTGATACACCTCCCCCTGATGGTGAAAGTTTAAAAATGACTGCTGATCGGTCGATCCCTTACTTTAAAAATAAGATAATGCCTCTTTTGAAAGAGGGAGAAAATGTTCTAGTATCCGCTCATGGAAATTCTCTCCGTTCGATCGTCATGTATCTTGATAATCTTTCAAAGGAAAACGTGGTCACCCTTGAAATTCCAACAGGAGCTCCCCTTTGTTACTCTTTTGAAAAAGAGCGCTGGAAGAAAGAAACCCTATGAAGAAATCCATTTACCTCGATAACGGAACCTTAGCTCGTCCATCTGATGATCTCATTGCCCGGGTACAACCCTTTATCAAAAGACATTGGGAGTCAGTCGTAGCTCCCTACATTCAAGGAAAAGAACCCTTTACCTCTATTAACAAAACAGTGGGAGATCTTCGCGCTTTTGTAGGAGTGCATGAAAAAGATCGGTTTCAATTCTGCAGCTCTGGAGCGCAGGCTATTTCAGAGGTCTATCATAGCGCCTATATCGATCACATTGCCGAAAATGGAAAAAATCACATCTTAACCACAAAAGTTGAGGAAGCATCGATTCACTTGATCGGCCAAAGCTTCGAAAAACTTGGAGTGTATCAAAAAACCATTCCTCTTAATGAAAATGGACAAGTCACTCGTGAAGCCTTAGAGCAAGCGATCACACCAAAAACGGGTCTTGTTTCCCTGTCATGGGCAAGTGCATTAACCGGTGTAATCCATCCCATTTGGGAGCTCGGCGAGCTGTGCCGGGAAAAAGGGGTTCTTTTTCACGTCGACGCCTCGAATATTTTAGGAAAACTTTATTTCAAATTTCAAGAGCTTCCGATCGATTACTTAACATTTGAAGGAACGCTCCTTCATGCCCTTAAAGGAAGTGGAGGTCTTTTTATTCGAAGAGGTGTTGATTTTCAAAGTCGCACCCCTGAAGGAATGGAAGGAGTCGATCTCAATCTTCCAGCCTTTATTGGTCTGGGAATCGCGATGGAAGAGCTTGGCCAAGCTTTTGATCACCTCTGTATGGAAACCGTGCGACTCCGCGATAAGTTAGAAGAAGAAATTCTCTTAGCGATTCCTGAGGCGCAGGTTCTATTCAAGGAAGCCGAACGTCTTCCCAATGTTTCAGCCATTCATTTTCCCGGAGTCATAGGAGAGCTTCTTGCTTTTCATTTAAAAGAGCGAAAAATCTTTGCTTCCTTTGGAGGAGGACGTCTTCAAAAACTGCGTCATTTATTGACAGCAATAGGTAAAGATCCTATCGAAAGTCAATGTGCATTAAGTTTTTCATTATCTTATACTACGACTGAGGAAGAGATCGATCGCGCAATTGCAACGATCGTTGATTGTGCCCAAAAATGCCGCACCTTTTCAAGGGAGGCTGTCAAATGAAACCCCATCCATGGACAGAGTATAGCAACTTACTAAAAGAACGGATCCTTAATCCCCGCAACGTAGGCTCTTTTAAGGAAAATGCTGGGGCTTTTCAAGAGATGCGCGTTGTGACTGGAAAAAAAGAGTGGGATGGAAGTGTGCTGGTCTTTTCAATGGTTGTGGATGAAACCGATGGAATCATTGCCGATGCTAAGTTCATGGCTTTTGGAGAAACTGCGCTTATTGGAGCCTCCGATGCTGCTTGCGAGGTGATTCTTAGGAAAAATTATGACCAAGCCCGCCGCTTAACTGCTGATTTAATCGACCGGAAACTTCGAGACTTCACTACTCTTCCATCTTTTCCTAAAACTGCCGACAGCGCCCTGAATTTTGTCCTATCAGTCATTGAAGAGGCTGCAGAAAAATGCACCGACATTCCTCTAAAAGGCCCCTCTGTTACCCCACCTATTCCTGAGCAGCAACAAGTAGAAGGAGGGCACCCCAATTGGCATCTCTTTTCACCCGATGAAAAGCTTGATCATATTAAAGAAGTGATTCGCGATGAAATTCAACCCTATATCGAGCTCGACGCTGGGGGCATTGAAGTCTCAGCTTTTAATCATGAGAGGGAAGTGATTATTGCCTATCAAGGGGCTTGCATCACTTGCCCCTCATCGACAGGTGCGACTCTCAATGCCATCCAACAAATCTTGCGATCACGCCTTTCACCCTCCCTTGATGTAAAACCTGATTTATCTTTGTTGCAGTTTTAAAGCTTTGCAAAAACTTAACTTACGAAAAGAGTTGATTTGAGCTTAGCAAGTTCTAAAAAGAAGTAGACACCCTTGTGTTCTGATCTTAAACAATTGACATCCTCTCCTCCCTAAAGGAAAAAGATTCCTGATTACTCAGGCTGAACTTAAGTTCGCCCATGTTTAGAGGTGTTTCTACGATGCTACTAACGCCTTTCTCTTCGCAGACTAACACAGCCATACCCTGCCGCTTTTTGAAGCATACTCTTAGCCCGTGAATACTTCAAATCATATTTTCTATGGAGAAAATGTATTGAGAGCCAAAAACTTCAATAGAAAGAAAACACCTTATATCCTCCATCTCAAGGAAGAGGTTTTACGGCGTATTTTGAAATGAAAAAGCATTTAGGAGGGAATGGAATGTTTTTTTACCTGAGGCCTTAGGATCAAGACCATAACACACCTATTTTTTGATTTCTCCCGACGAAAGCGTTTGAATCTTCCCAGTATCTAAAAGAATATTCAGTTGGCCATCAGAGTTTAGAGAGTGAAAAGTTCCTGAAATACTATGGCCATTTTGTTTAAGAATTAGCGGTTTTCTTTTGTGTGTAAGCAGAGCATCATAACTCCTATGAAAAGGTCTAAACCCCTCTCTTAGGTAGAGAGAATAATCTTTAAAGAAAAGCCCCTCTAACTTTTTAATCAAAGGAGGGAGTTGTTGTTGCTTTCCAGTTTCAATCAGAAGAGAGGTTGCAGGTTGATCAATTTGATCGAGAGTTTCTTCAGGCATATTTACGTTGATTCCTGTTCCTAAGATGACTCCAAATTTATCATGCATATCTGTTGTTTCACACAGAACGCCTGCAATTTTTTTCCCGTTAACCAAAACATCATTCGGCCATTTAATCTGCGGGCAAAGGCCTAATTTGTTTAAAAGTTTTGTGATACTTAAAGAGAAAATTTGAGCAATATTGTTAAGGTCCATGCCCCTTTTAGCCGCTACGAAAAAGTAAGTGAGATAGATGTTCCCTCCCTTAGGAGATACCCAACTCCGATTAAAACGACCACGTCCTGCAGTTTGTTCATCTGCAGTGATACGGGTAATGGTGTTTAGGTCAAAGCAGGAGTAATTTTCTTTGGCGTAAGAATTGGTAGAATGAACTTTTTGTAGATGGACTTGCGCGGCTTTTTCTACCATAATAACTCCAAATTATGGACAATAAGATCTTATGTGGAACCATCAAGTTTTAAGACGCATTGATTTCAGAACACTTCCTCTTATCATTATGCTCATGGTCATGAGCATTCTTATCATTGCTTCTACCACTTCAGACGTTCAGTTTACAGGGGAAGATCTATTCTTTACCCCACACGTTAAGAAACAAATCCAACGTTTTGGCGTCGGAATCCTTTGCTATCTATTTTTTGCAGGTCTTGACTACCACAAATTAAGGGAGTGGGCCTGGGTTCTTTATATTGGCACTATCTTACTGCTACTCGGTCTTTTTTTTACAGAACCGATTCAACATGTCCATCGTTGGTATCGGATTCCTTTTATTGGTGGGACACTGCAGCCCTCTGAATATACCAAACTGACTCTTGTTTTTACTCTAAGTTGGTTTCTTGAAAAAAAGGGGAGAAATGTGGGTGATTGGCGGACTTTTTTCCAAGCAGGGGTGATTGTTTTGATTCCCTTTCTTTTAATAGTGAAACAACCTGATCTTGGATCTGCTATGGTTTTATTTCCGATGACTTTAGGAATGTTTTATTTTGGAGGCATTCGAAAAGAGGTCATTAAAATCATGTCTGCTTTAGGATTGGCAGCCCTTATCTTAATTTCTCTCATTTTTACTGGAGTAGTAGACCATGAAGAGATTAAACCCATTGCGACAAAGATTTTAGAAAAATATCAATATGAACGATTTAACCCTAATACCTATCACCATCAAGCGGCGAAAATAGCCATTGCGTTAGGAAAATATACAGGAAGTGGATTTAAAAAAAGTTTATTTACTGGACGTCAATTTCTCCCGGCAGCTTACACAGACTCTGTTTTTCCTGCATTTACGGAGGAATTTGGAATTTTTGGAGCCATTTTTATGTTACTCTTGTTTTTCGGACTGATTTATTGTAGTTTTCAAGTTACAGCTGTTGCCAGAGATCACTTTGGGCGGGTTTTGTCTGCTGGAATCGCCGTTTACTTGGCCATTCATGTGGTGATGAACATCGGAATGATGTGTGGCTTTTTGCCTATTACAGGTGTGCCACTAGTTCTTGTAACTTATGGTGGATCTTCTGTGACTTTAACAATGAGCGCCCTAGGCATACTGCAAAGCATCTATACAAGAAGGTTTATGTTTTGACAAAGCACCCATTTATTTTACAGCCCGGATCATGGATTGGAGAAGGAAAAATGACACTCTCAACAGGAGATGAAAGTCTTCCATTTTACACCCGCTGGAAAGTTCCTAAAGATAACAACGGGAGAATCGAGTCGGTGCAAGAAATTCAAATTTCAGGTCTTTCCGATGTGATGCATAACCAATTTGCTTTTTATGCTATCAAGCGGAAAAAGTTCTCAATCGAACTCGAGAACCAGTCGCTTGGAAAAGTTGTGGGTGAGGGGATCGTTAATGATAAATTCATTGGATGGGAGTTTCGTTTAGATCATCTCGGCTTTGAAGGGTTTGAGTTTTATGAAAAAAGTGAGAATCTTGACACCTATCTGATGCATGCAGAATATGCTACAAACGATGATTTTCGCACAGTCATTCATGGGAAAATCTGGCGCTCAATCGAAGAATCCCAAGAGTAGTTGTTATTGTAAGTGGCAGAGCGCGCGGCGAAAAGAAAAACAATGATTCAACAAAGTAAGCTTTTTTCTGAGCTCTTAGTATGCTATACGGCAAAAAAGTAATAAAACCCTATTGCTAATAAATAATATAATAAACTATTAAAAAATCAAGGTCGGTTTATTATGAAATACTTGTTTTTTCTTGGTCTTTTATTTTTGTTAGCGTGTGCAATACATCCTAAAGTCATGACGCGTGACAAATACGCTAGAGTTGAAGTTGGAATGAAAGCTTCTGATATCGAACACCGATTTGGCAAACCTTATCAAATTGTTTCTCGTGAAGGAGGCAAAGAAACCTACGAATATATTGAAAAAATCAAAATGGGAAATCAAGTCATTGAGCAACGCCGTTATTACATTGTGATTCAAGAGGGAAAGGTCATTGGAAAATATATGAAACTATCGAATCCCCCTCCATTTGAAGCGCTTTATTCAGAGGATCCTTATCCAAATTATTAAGTCCAAAGAACTTTATCTACGCTTTAATCTTGATGTCGACGCCCGCTGCGACTGGGAGAACCTTGAGCTTATCAATGGTATCCAGTGTTGGATTGAGGATATCGAGAAGGCGAACATGAGTGCGGATCTCAAACTGCTCACGTGATTTTCGGTCAACGTGTGGTGATCGGAGGACCGTATAGATTTCCCTTCTAGTTGGAAGAGGGATAGGGCCAACAATGCGCGCTCCAGTTCTTTTTGCTGTTTCAACAATATCGGCAGTCGAACGATCAAGAATCCTTTGGTCGTATCCCTTAAGGCGGATCCGTATCTTTTTTCTAGTGGTTGTTTCTTTTGCCATTGATGCTATCTCTTTTTATTTCTTAACAATTTCTTCTTGAATTTTTGCAGGCACTTTTTCGAAATGTCCCGGTTCCATTGAGTAGGTTGCACGTCCTGAACTCAAGGAGCGTAGCGTTGTTGAGTAACCAAACATTTCACTTAGAGGCACCTCACATTCAAAGATAGAGATCCCTTTTTCCATGCCTTGGTTCATGATTTTCCCGCGACGTCTATTGATATCACCAATAATATCACCGAGGAATTCCTCTGGAGTTGTAACAACGACTTTCATAATCGGTTCGAGGATAATGGGAGTTCCCTTCTTGGCGGCCTCTCTAATCGCCATCGAAGCACAAATTTTGAAAGCCATTTCATTAGAGTCCACTTCGTGGAAGGATCCAAAGACGATGGCAACTTTAACGTCGACTAAGTTGTAACCGGCAAGAACTCCATTGGAGAGTCCTTCTTCAATTCCTTTGATACAAGCTGGGATGTATTCCCTAGGAATCACCCCCCCAACAATTTTGCTGACGACTTCGTTCCCTTTTCCAGCTTCGTTTGGTTCAATTTCCAGACAAACGTGGGCATATTGTCCCCGTCCACCAGACTGTTTAACAAACTTAGTATCCGTTTTGGAAGAAGCGGTGATCGTCTCTTTATAAGAAACTTGAGGCTTACCAACATTAGCTTCTACTTTGAACTCGCGGAACATGCGGTCTTTTAAGATCTCTAAGTGAAGTTCCCCCATTCCTGCGATAATGGTTTGTCCTGTTTCTTCGTTTGTACTAACGCGGAAAGTGGGATCTTCTTCTGAAAGAGAGCTCAGTGCTTGTGAGAGCTTTTCCCGGTCAGCTTTAGATTTTGGTTCGATTGCCATCGAAATCACAGGTTCTGGGAATTCCATTTTCTCGAGGAGAAGGGGAGTATTTTCCGCGCAAAGAGTATCACCTGTTGCTGAGTTTTTAAGGCCGATAACAGCGGCGATATCACCGGTAAAGAATTCATCGCGATCTTTTCGTTGGTTGGAGTGCATCTCTAAAAGTCTAGATACACGTTCTTTTTTACCCTTTGTTGTGTTGATAAGAGTCATTCCTTTTTCGAGAACACCAGAGTAGACGCGAACAAAGGTCAGACGTCCCACGTAAGGGTCAGTGACCACTTTAAATGCCAATGCCGCAAGTGCACTAGTATCGCTTGGTTCTAAGGTGAGTTCCTTCTCTGTATCGATATCAAGACCTTTAATCGTTCCACGATCGAGTGGAGAAGGCATCCATTTTGTAATCGCGTCGAGAAGAGGTTGGATCCCTTTGTTCTTAAAAGCGGTTCCACAAAGAACAGGATTTATTTTATTGGTACAAACTCCTTGGCGAATAGCGGCATGAATTTCATCTTCAGTAAGAGTGTCAGGAGCTTCAAGAACTTTCGTCATGAAGAGTTCATTTGATTCATCGACCATTGCAAGCTCTTCTAGGAGCGCTGCCCGCATTTCTTCACACTTACTTTTAAGATCTGCCGGGATGTTGGCAACTTCGTATTCTGCGCCCATGGTCTCATCTTTAAAGAGATAAGCTTTCATTGTGATTAGATCGACTGTTCCAAGGAAGTCGTTCTCGGCTCCAATTGGGCATTGAACAGCAATGGCATTTGCTCCGAGCTTTTCTTGCATACTTTTGATGCAGAAGAAATAATCGGCTCCGACACGATCCATTTTGTTGATAAAGGCAATTCTTGGAACGTTGTAGCGGACAGCTTGTCTCCACACAGTTTCTGACTGAGGTTGCACCCCATCCACAGCGCTAAACACAGCCACTGAACCGTCAAGAACACGAAGGGAGCGCTCTACTTCTACAGTGAAGTCAACGTGTCCGGGAGTGTCGATAATGTTAATTTTGCAGTTGCCCCAGTAAACAGTAGTTGCAGCAGAGGTAATGGTGATCCCACGTTCTTGTTCCTGTTCCATCCAGTCCATTGTTGCAGCTCCTTCGTGGACTTCACCGATTCGGTGCAAACGACCTGAATAAAAAAGGATCCGTTCTGTGCAAGTTGTTTTCCCCGCATCGATGTGGGCCATGATACCAATGTTTCTGACATTCTCTAATGTGTCTTTTGGGGGACGCTGTTTTGCCATTTTTTCAGTGTGCTCCTTTACCATTTATAGTGTGCAAATGCTTTATTCGATTCTGCCATTCGGTGTGTGTCGTCTTTCTTTTTGATTGTGGAACCTTGGTTGTTGAAGCAATCGGCAAGTTCCATTGCTAAGCTGTCGATCATATTATGACCAGGTTTTTTTCTTGCATGCATAATGATCCATTTCATACCCATTGAAGCCCTACGATCTGTTGGGATTTCAATCGGCACTTGGTAGGTCGCTCCCCCAATTCTTCGAGACTTTACTTCGAGAGTTGGCATCGCATTTTCCATCGCTTGATCAAAAGCGATGATTGGATCTTTAGCATTCACTTTCTTTGCGAATACATCCAAAGCTTGATAAACAATGCGTGTTGCTAAGGACTTTTTCCCGTGAAGCATGACGCGATTGATGAACTTTGAGAGAGTGGTGTTATTGTATTTCTGATCAGGACTAGCTTTTCGCTTCGTTGCACGACGTCTTCTTGACATAGTCTACTTATCCTTTAGGTTTTTTCGCGCCATATTTAGAACGCGCTTGTTTCCGGTCTTTAACAGCTGCGCAGTCGAGAGAACCTCGGACAATATGGTAACGAACACCGGGAAGGTCTTTAACTCTTCCACCTCTAACGAGAACGATGCTATGTTCTTGTAAGTTATGTCCTTCACCACCGATATAAGCGATGACCTCTTGTCTATTGGAAAGGCGCACCCACGCTACTTTTCGAAGAGCAGAGTTAGGTTTCTTCGGCGTTTTTGTCTTTACTTGAAGACAAACGCCCCGTCTTTGTGGACATTTCTGGAGCGCAGGAGATTTTTTTTTCTTTTTTTTGGCCGTGCGTTGCTTCCGCACAAGTTGGTTGATGGTTGGCATTAAGGCCTCTACTCTTATTTGTACTGTTGTCAATCCCAGACAGAATTGATTCTTACCAATGTAAACGAGTAATATAGCTTACACTCTTAATTTCTTGCAAACTATTGCTTTCAGCAGCGCTAAGATCGTGTGCCAGCAAGATTTTTTATAAGCAGCTAAGTGGTTTAGCTACTTAACTGCAGACAACAAAGCGATTACGTATGAACCTGTCCTGAATGAAAGATATTTTGAATTCGATCTTTCATCCCTAAAACTATCAGGGCAAAGCATAAAACTCCTTTCTAGAATTTCATCTTTTTTTCCCATCTCGTTGAGATTCTTCTGTATTTTGTTTTGATCCATGCGATTATCCGCTTAACTTTCCAACGATCTGCAAGTTTTATCAGCTTCGTACAGGACTTTTTCTAAAAAACCTTCTGTTTCCATCTGTACTAACCATCTATGTGCTATTGCATGTGGAGCAAAATTTTTTTTCTTCGGAAGAGCCCGTCATGGTCCTCCTGTTTTCAACACGCAAAATATGGACTTGATGACTGGCCTCCAGGGTTGGGTTTTTCTTCCTTTACCACTCCTGTTCGCCCATTTTTCCAGTATAGGAGCTAGTCGTTGAATAACTTTCACTTAATCCATGGAACATTTTGACCCTTTTGTGTTGATTTCCAAAAAATTAAGTCTATCAAATATATTATTTACTAGTGCAAGATAGGTGCGCGTCGATTTATCCAGCATTTTGTGTTGAGACTCTCAAAATCCGATCTTTACCGAGGTGATCGATACCGAAAAAGCGCTCTCCTCTATTGGGAAAAACGAGCAAATTTAACGTCTCTATCTCCTTTTGAGACAATGCTCCAGCAAGGCGTGGATTTTTAGAAAATTCTATTGTTTTATAAATGGATAGGGATCACAGGCATCTCATCCATTAGAGCTTTTTCAGCTACAATAAGCATACGCTTCCGCTTCTCAAAATCCGTTTCATAATTTGAAGCTTCGAGTAGATCGATATACTGTTGGGACTCCCAATTGGTTAGATTTATCTTGTCATGACTATAGTTAAAGACTTGGAGCATATGGATGGGATCTAAATCAAAATTACACCCTATCTTTGCAATCTGATCGTCTCCTTTTTGAACCGCGTTGAGATAGACAGCCTGATCTCATGGAGATAAAGCGAGTTTGATTCCAAAAGTTTGTTGCCAAACCTGCTGAACTGTTTGTACAATCTGAGAAACTACTTTAGACCCATTAGGCTGTCTAATTGTTACATCAGGAAAGGTTTCAAGCGTTAATCCTTCTTCCATTAAAGCCTCATTAAAGAGTCTCTTTGCTTCATCAAATTTTCTATTCCTCGAAGCAAGCGGCATTTCCTAAAGCGAAAAAGGGTGAAATAGCTCCATATGCCGGAAGTACATTTTCACCTAAAATATGATCTACAATTGCTTTCCGGTCTATTGCATAGGAAAAGGCTTGACGCATTTTTTTGTTATGGAATGGGGAGACTTTACTATTGAGGAAGAAACAAGCAACCCCTCCGGTCTGCAAGCAGGAGTAACCCTCTTGTTGCTTAAGGGTTTCTAAAGCTTCTGGAGGAAGGGTATTAAAAGGAGTTCCAATCCAATCGAGTTGATCTTTTTCGTACATGAACCTATCCAACTAAATACCCTAACCACATATAGGTGAGCCCGAGCTTGCTAAAAGCTTCCCATAAACCCGCCAATCGCTCCCATCGCATCAGGAGCCTCCGACCCTTCCGTTTTAACCAAGAAAACGTTCTCTCAATCCCCCATCTTTTTCGTTTGCACCTAAAAAACTCAGCGACTTTTGCTGCACTTATCTTCACTTTTCTATTCTTTTTGTACCCTATCACTGGTAAATATCCCTTGCTTGAGGAGTGGCTCTCGGAAGATAGCTCCATCATAACCTTTAGCTGCTTCACAGATGGTTAGGTTTTTGCTAGTCTTGCGCTGTATTACAACCATTTGATCGAGCATCATCAAGACTTGATGGCGCTCATCGCCTTTGGCAGAGGTGTTTGTCCTCCATAAAGGGAGCCCTTTTCGATCAACGAGAAGATGAATAAGGCTCCTCTTCCCTTTGTATCCATGCTGAACCTCTTCACCTTCTCTTGGGGCTGGGGGAAAAAGAGGCGTCTACGGCGATCTGTCCCCTAGCTATTTTTCCCGTTGCAAGACCCTTTTGTAAAAGACCACGCAAAACCCTATCGTAGACATCAGCTTCTTGCAGTTGCTTGAGCCATTGCTGTTGATCTAGGAACATTATGAATCGACTAGGGTTTATAGGGAGGTCCTTCCATCGACAACCAGGCCATCGACAACCAGGCCATCGACAACCAGGAACAAGACGATACAGTATTGAGTTCCAGACCTTTCTCCTATCACTTCTAGGGGTCCCCCTCTCTAAAAGTGGAGTCCCATTCATAAGTTCTTGTATAAGAAACCACTATCTATCTGATAACTCTAAAAATGCTTGCGCCACCATGCATCTCCTGCTAAAAAACAGAAAACATTTTACCAAATCAACGATTTAGTTGGATCGGTTCATAGAAATGAAATTCTAGGAAGGATTTTTCTGCTTTGCTCTTAAGTAGGTTTTTTATTTAAATAATTAAAATTCATAATTTTAAAATTAATTTATTTAAATTTATATAATTTAATTTATTAATAATTATATTCAAAGAAATAAGAAGGGGATTATGGCAAGGGCTTTTTTATTTAGATTCATCATCTTTTTATCCGTAGGTCTTACAGCGTTTACAAGCGAAGCGTTTATCCTTTCGTTACAAGACGTCCGTCCTACAATGGATAAAATGTTTACTTACCACGTTGAACATAAAGAATTTTCTCCAATCGTTGCTAAGCGCTCCCTAAAAATTTATATTGAACAGTTCGATCCAGATCGTATCTATCTTTTAAAAAATGAAGTAGAAGCCTTTCTCGAGGTCTCACATAAAAAGGTTTGGAAATTGATGAATCACTATCAGCAGGATCAATTTCCTGAATACTGGAACCTCACCCTTACCATCCAGCAAGCGATTCGGCGAGCTCAAACGATGCGGCATCAGCAGATTGACAGACTGATCGATAAAGGAGAAGAGGCGTTAAAGCGCTCCGTACCTCTATCCTATTCAAATTATCCTTCCAATGAAAAAGAGCTAAACAATAGGATCTATGAAAGATTGATTCTAGAGGTCAAGTCCCATCTTCGATCGAGAAAAGATGTTTCCATCACTCCCCAGTTGATCCAAAAAATCTTGAAACATCGGTCAAAGAAAACAGTTGCTTTCGAAGAGGAGTACTTAAGTAATGCGGAGCATCTTTTGACTCTTCATATACTTAAAGCAATGGCAAAATGTTTAGATGCGCATACAGGGTACTATAGTCCTAAAGAAGCGTATGAGATTCGGACCCTGCTCAAAAAAGAGTTCTCGGGTGTAGGAGTTGTTTTCCGTGAAGACTTTGATGGAATTTATGTGACAGATCTTGTTCCTGATGGACCTGCTTCAAAGAATGGGACGATTCAAATAGGAGATCTCCTTGTCTCTGTGAATGATCAAAAGGTCGAGGCGCTAACATTTCAGCAGTTCCTTGAAATGATGAAAGGAAAAGCAGGATCTAAGGTGACTTTAGAGGTCAAACGTCGTGAGCAAATGGTCCATGTTGATCTGGTTCGTGAAAACATTTCAATGGATGATGAAAAAGTCACTTTTTCCTGCGAACCGTACGCGGATGGGATCATTGGAAAAATTGATATTCCAGCCTTCTATGACAATGGTGGAAAAGTGAGTGTTGCTCATGACTTGCGAGAAGCGCTTCGCTCCCTAAAAGCTGAGGGAAATTTGAAGGGAATTGTCTTGGATTTTCGGGAAAACTCGGGAGGTTTCCTAAGCCAAGCGATCAAAGTTTCTTCTCTTTTTATTAACGGAGGACTCATCGTCATTTCTAAGTATGCCGATGGAGAGGTGACTTATGTACAAGATGTGGATGGACGTCAATTTTTCGATGGGCCAGTTCTAATCCTGATCTCAAAAGCCTCAGCCTCTGCTGCAGAAATTGTTGCTCAAGCCCTGCAAGACCATGGCGTTGCTTTGATTGTGGGAGATGAGCGTTCTTACGGCAAAGGAACAATGCAATTCCAGACAATTACTGATGAAAAAGCTAAGGCCTTTTTTAAAGTCACTGTTGGGCGCTATTACACAGCATCTGGCCGATCGCCTCAGATTCAGGGAGTCCAGGGAGATATCTTTGTACCCACTGCCTTTTCTCCCTGCAGTATTGGCGAAAAATACTTAGAATTTCCTCTTACCAACGATTATCTAAGTAGGGATATTTTTCATTCTCTGATACATAGTAAGCAGGGATCTTATAAAGATATGGCTCTGTTTACAGTCCCTTATCTCAAGCCGCGCGAAACTTTGTGGAGACAAATGCTCCCCACTTTAATCAAAAATAGTCGGGAACGGATCGAGAAGAATCAAAACTATCAGTTCTTTCTTAAACTAGGCAATGGATATCGCCCTAAAAAAGCACAAGGGCAGTCAAGACATGATCTTCTCAAAAAGAATTATGGGGTCAATGATCTCCAAATTCAAGAGTCTATTGAAATTCTTAAAGACATGATTGCTCTTGCCAAGGTTCAGAACCAAGGCGCGTCATCGATTAAAGGAAGTTGAAAGAGTTTTTCCTAAATGGGGCTTTCGAAGCAACGCAACGCAGTCTAATCGATTACACTGCCCTAAGCAAAACTTGGTTGCGCTAAATCTTCAAAAAGCATACCATCAACTGTTACTTTTGTTAAGTCTATCCCTTGGCCGGATAGCTCAGTTTGGTAGAGCAGAGGACTGAAAATCCTTGTGTCGCCGGTTCAAACCCGGCTCTGGCCAAATTTTGGGTAAAAAGCGGCGCATTCTGCATCTTCCGTACTGCCCGTGCTGCTCTCGTCGAGAATCTGCAACCTCGTAGTATTGCTGGACCACAAAATTTCTTAACCCAAAACATAAAGGTCTTAATGAGCGGTGGAAAACTTTTTTAGCCGTAGCTTCTGATGCCAGGCATCAGGTAAGCTTCGATTGCTAAAGGGCTTTTTGAAAGTGACAACCCTGCTTGAGAAAAAGATCAAAACAAAGCTTTTAAATAGAAAAGAAGTCCATTTATCAAAACCTAACAGGCAGTGAGATTTTTGGGAGAGTATTCCTTAGTGGGATAGGAAAAGCTAAGAGTCTCTCGATTTGCCGCGGTACTCACACCTTTCACTGCTATCAGGGTTTCCATGTCGACATTGAGAACAAGTCCATTCCAAAGTGGGAAGTTCAAATTTGTTGCTCTTAAAGCTCAAACTATGATCAGCAAGCAAGACGCTGCTCAAAAAGAGGGTAAGGATAAATGAGAAAGCATTTTTTTCATGTAAATAACCTCTAGTAAAAGTTTTTTAATCAATTTTTACGTGTGTGCTTTAAAGAATAATTCGTCAAATATTTTCTAGACAAATGAAGCCTAAAATTGGATGAGAGCTTTACAGATGTAAGTTAGGTTGCTTTGTGTAAGCTGCTAAAGGACAAAACCCATTCCATTCGGTTGAAAAGGCTTTTCAACTATTCTTAAGGGAGACTATAGCGCGCTTGCTTTCTAAGTCTGTTTTTACTAAGTTGAATCTTAAGTATTGCAAGAACACGCGCAGTCTAAAGCCTTTGAAAAAACTACATTAGCATTTTTCATGAAGCAGTCACTTCTAAATTATTAGATGCATGCTTAGATGTAAATCGAAGGAAAATTGCTCAGAGAGCCAAACTTTCACAGGCGAGAGTACAAAATGCTTTTTCAAAAAAGAGGAGTCCAACGAGTCGAAACAGCGCTCAAATTGCGTATGAACCTACCTGGAATGAAATCGGCGCTGCTTATTTCTTACTCGGATTTGTCTCTAGTGAACTAGCTAAAAAGGTGAAAATTTAGGGTAAAAGGTTGAGGATGTGAAAGAAGAAGTTAAGAATGGTAGAACATTGAAGACCGCCTTGCCTTTTCTACTAAGGTGGGTATGTGTGCCACGTAAAAATGCGCAGAGAAATTGAAAAGAACAAAAAATTCATGCTCGATATAGGTTTAGCAAATGTCTGAAAAAGAAAAGATAAAAGTAAAAGTTCCTCCTCATTCAAAAGAATCGGAAATGATGGTTCTAGGGTGTATGCTTACCAAGGTGAATAGTTTTACTATTGCAGCCGATGCTCTGCAAGCAGCAGACTTTTACTTTACCGAGCACCAAGCAATCTTCCATTGCCTAAAAGGGCTTTTCAAAAGCGACAAACCTGCAGATATTCACCTTGTCTCTGAAGAGTTAAAGCGCGCTGAAAAATTCGAGTACGTAGGTGGCGCTCTTTATTTAACAACACTGGCGCAGTATGCGGGCACTTCAGCCTACATCGAAGAATACGTGCAGGTGATAAAAAATAAATCGATCCTTAGAAGGATGATTTATGCCGCTCAAGAAATTGAAAAAAAAGCCCTAGAAGAGCCTAGTGATGTGCGTGGCTCTTTAGATGAGGCTCAAAAAGCCTTCTTTGTCATTTCTCAAACCACCAATGCTAAAGCCGGGAAACAGATCAAAGACATTTTTTCTGGGATCGCTTCTGAATCAGGTCTTCCCTATCTGAAAGAATTAGAAGAGCGGCAAGAAACCTACTTAGAGAAGAAAGACAAGGGAGAAGAGGCTCCTTTGTTCACAGGAATCCCTACAGGATTTACTGACCTTGATCATATGATCAATGGACTAGCTCCGTCTAACTTGATGATTTTGGCAGGTCGGCCAGGAATGGGTAAAACAGCTTTTGCTCTAAATGTTGCGGAAAATATCGCCTTCAAACACCAAATGCCTGTTGGCATCTTTTCTTTAGAGATGAGCGCAGAACAACTTCTTCACCGAATGATTTGTTCTCAATCAGAAGTTGAATCAAATAAAATTCAAACAGGCTCTCTAACCGGCTCTGAGTATCAACGTATCCGTGGTGCAGTAAGCAAAATGGAAAAAGCTCCGATGATCATTGACGATCAGCCGGGCCTAAAAATTACAGATCTCCGCGCCCGTGCTCGGCGCTTGAAAGAAATGCACGCCATTCAATTTTTGGTGATCGACTATCTTCAACTTTTATCTGGATCAGGAAATTATTACGGAAGTGATAACCGGCAAGGAGAAATCTCTGAGATCTCTCGAATGCTTAAAAACTTAGCTCGTGAACTCAATATCCCTATCCTCTGCGGTTCTCAACTTTCACGGAAAGTTGAAGAGCGATCTGGGCATCGCCCCATGATGTCGGATCTCCGCGAATCTGGAGCCATTGAGCAAGATGCGGATGTTGTAATGTTTCTTCTGCGCCGTGAATACTACGACCCCTACGATAAACCAGGTCTTGCAGAAGTCATTGTTGGAAAAAACCGTCATGGCACAGTTGGCACTGTCGATGTTGTGTATCGAAAAGAGTTTGCACAGTTTGCCAACTATACCAAAGCAGATGACAGTTCGATAGAAGAGAACTCTAAAGCTTTCGAAGCTTTTTCTCCAACGCATTAAGAGTCTTCAATTTTCTTTAGTTGTTTGTCGCTAGTGTTGAGCTTGGTAGCGTAAAGACTCTAGCTTTTTTTCGATCATTCTTTCTATAAAACTTTGGCGCTCATTCAAAAAGTCGGAATTCTCAAGAGCGTTAGGAATACCAAAGAGACTTTCAAATCCTTCTCAATTTTCCTAGCCCAAGCTAAAGAAAATTTTCGTTCTTTTTTGAGAATTTGATAAAGGCCAGAAGTTCAGATTTAAACCTACACCACATGTTTTTACTCATTACATGGATATCTTTTTGCCTACGGAAACAAAAAATAAACACCGACGTAGAAATTTCTGGCTCGCCAAAAATTTTCTTTTTAAACAAACCAAAACCAGTGGAAGTAAACTGCTAAATATTTATTGACAAAAAAAACTCTGTGCTACACTGTATATTGTTATTTTGCATTTACATAAAAATAACGAGAGTACAAAACCCATATGAAAACAATCATTTTTACCCTTATCCTAAGCACTCTATTTCTACCAGGTTGCCACGTTTCAAGTCGCACTGCGATGTACGGAAGTGGCGGGCGAACCTCCTACAATATCGCAGCACAAAACACCACAAATCAAGAGCTTCTGCTCAACCTTGTCCGTCTCAGATATTCCGATACCCCTTATTTTTTAGATCTCAATCAAATCACAACCCAGTTTAGTTTTTCATCAAAACTCAAACCAACGGTTAAGTTTTCTTTACCAAATAACTCTGGTTCCGCGAGCGGCGAATTAGGTGCAGAATTGGGGTGGTCTAATCAACCAACCATACAATATTCTCCTTTGGAAGGAAAAGATTTTGCTGTCCAGATGATGCAACCGTTAGGCCTTAAAATCATTCAAGGGCTTGTTTTTACAGGTTGGGACATTGACCGTGTCTTTAGACTGCTTGTTCAAAATATGGCTAACATTCCTAATTCTAGTGCTGCCTCTGGCCCTGTTCCCAGCAAGGTTCCTTATTACAAGAAGTTCTTCGAATGTTTGGAACTGCTGCGTCACTTTCAATCCTTAGAAGAGCTTCAGATTGGTCTTAGTTTCATCCCTGATGGAAATAAAAAAAATTCTGAAGATAAAGCCCGCAAAGAAAAACCCAACGCCATTCAAATCTCCTTTCCTGCCAACGGGGAGAAATCAGACCATTTAGCCGCCCTTTTAGAAGGGGTCAAGAAGACTAAAGGACGTTATGTCTTGAATATGCGACAAGCCTTCAATGAAGAAGCTTCGCTAGGATTTATGACTCGTTCCCTGCTAGGAATGATGTATTACCTTAGCCTCGGTGTAGAGATCCCTCCTGTAGATGTTGCTACAAGAACCGTTGAAATGACCTTCAACGATGATGGCTCCGTTTTTAACTGGCACGATGTGATCGGCGACCTAATGACCATTAAGTGGAGTCACCATCGCCCCGATAACTATTACCTCGCTATTCCCTACCGTGGACACTGGTTCTACATAGATGATAGCGATGTGAGTTCCAAGAGAACGTTTGTTCTCCTACAGCAGATTTACAACCTTCAATCAAAACAATCGGAAAAAGAAGAAGGGCCCTTGCTCACGATCCCCATCGGAGCTTATTGAGGGTAGCTGCGTAAAAAAGCTTTTGGGAAATTTCTCTTGAAATCCCTTGTAGGAAAAGCTTTAAAGCTATCATCCTCTAGGTCAATTCCAACAGATTGAACCCAAAAAATAGCGAGCGCTAGCACCGCAAATAAAAATAGCGAGTGCTAGCGCCGCCCTTTGGTATCCTAATGGATAGGAAAACATCAATAACTCAGTAGCGCGGCAAGTCTGCCTCTCGCTATTGATTCCTCTAAAAAGCCTTTCAATCTTACAGGGTGAGCGATATTTTAAGAGGGCCAAAAGCTTCTTTTATGGGCTATACAAAGAGCTTAGCTATAGACCATTAATTGCGACAATTTTGACGTCAAGATTCTCTAAACTAGACGCAATTGGATGAGTCATGACCATAAAAATTCTTGTATTGATTTGTAAATAACGAATAATCAGTAGGTATTAGAGCTCCAGATGAGCCGATTAGTGAAGATTCCAGTGATCCAAATGATGAATCCACCCCAGAAAGCACCCCAAAAAGTCGAAATATGGACCCCATAAGAGAGCTCACTGGCAAGCCAGAAGGTGAAACCATTGATCACTAGGAGAAATAATCCTAACGTGAAAATGGTGATGGGAAGGGTTAAAAGGGTTAAAATAGGCCTTATACTCGAGTTGATAATCGCGAGGATTATCCCAAAAAGGATAGCGTCAAAATTATTTTTTACTTCCAAGCCAGGAAGTGAATGGGCACCGATGAGAACCACGATCGTTGTAATGACGACGCGGACGATGAAAAAGATCATTTACGTTTCTCCAAGGTAATAGGGATCAGTCCTCCTGCGAGAATCGAATCCCTTTTTCTCTTACTGAGACTGTGGACCAATTTGTAGTTTTTGTTTTTGGTCTTAGTAAAGACCTCAAAATCATTTTCTTCCCCGGGGATCATCTGCCCTTCCATTAAATGGCTTTCAATCCGTTTTTGTGTAACATTCTCTCCCGCACTAAACATACCTATACTATGGCTTAATTTTGGACCATAGCAAATCTTTTTTTTTCCCTAAATATTTTTATATTTAGCTAAGAAAATGTGAGAAAAAAGACTGACAGATACAAAGTCTTTTTTCGTAAACACAAGGAGGCATGATAAAAAGCCTTTCAAGTGCAGATCGTTCCATCTACAAGAGCAAGGTTTAACTCCTTTACTATTACAGATTCTCCGTTAGCTATTGTGAGAGTAGTACTTATGTAGCGATTTCTAGCCTTGCTTCCGGTGTTGTTTCCCAGGCAGCGACATACTAAGATTTAGATCTACTCGTTTTACTCTTCTTTGAAACAAGGTGGAGCTTATGCTCAAAGAAAGAGTAGACCGCCACAAGGCGAGAGACGAGGATTGCGATATAGAATTGTCCAATAATCCCTTCTAGAATCGCGAGGGTCTGTCCTACATCACGAATAGCAATCACATCGCCATATCCAATACAAAGAAGAGTCACAAAGCTAAAATACATTAGTTCTGATAGAAGATGACTATGAGAGAAAAGCTCTGGGTTTAGAGTGTTAAAACTAAAGGAATGAGGAAGGAGAAGGAAGATAAAAAAGTAGGCAAAAGAAAATCCAAAAGCAATCATAAAATATGCGCAGACAACACCTTTCAATGTTTCCAAGCGAACGTGGGCACGGATGACTACTTGCTTAATGATTGAGGCTATGGTGATAAAGATAAAGATCATCGACAGGAATAGAAAGATGAGTATTAGAGTTTGCGAGTGGAAAGTGAGATTGATCCACTGGATGATCAGAGCTGGAACTGCAAAGAAAGCAGAAGCAATCTTGATTTTCTTTGAGTGGTCACAGTTAAAAATGGCAGAAAGGAAGACGCTTACAAGGAAGAATTGCCAGATAGCCATGTAAACACCACCCCTGTCATAAGGACGAAAGATAAACAAAAGGATCAAAGAGATCAGGAGCTGAGTGAAGTAACCACGCATGAGTTGTACGCAACTCGAGCGGTATTTCTTAAAAAATTTCGCCATATTCCCTATATCTAAGATGAAGACGTTTGGGTCAAGGCCCCTTTTTTTCTTCTTGAAAATTTTTTATGTTTTAGCTTTAGAAGTAAGGGGGTGGCTTTTAAGTTGGGCTTTTTTAGATAATGTACCCATTTTTCAAAACCCAGGAAAAATCGGTGTGTTAGATCTGAAGTTCTTAGTTGAAAGAGGTCCTTGAAAACGATGATAGCTTAAATAGACTTGATCACAAGCTTTGAATTGAAGTGGAGGAGTTAGGAGGAATTTGGTGTTTTTTGTAAATAATGTGTATAGAGGTCGCGAGCCTTATCGCGTCCAAGAAATCCAAAAGGATCGGCAAGAAGATAAGAAAGGTGGGTCTGAGCAGCGGTTCCAAAATGAAGAGGAAGCAAAGGCCCATGAAAAGTTTTTAAAAGCCTCCGAGAAATTATATAAAAAAAGAGCCGTTGCAACGGCCAGAAAAATCATGAATAGACAACTGGTAACTCTTAGTAACATCCTCTCTGTTGAAGAAGCCTGGGAGCAAATCAAAGATCATACTATCAAACATTATCCTATTATTGGAGCCGAGGGAAAACTTTTAGGGCTTCTTTCGAAGAGAGAAATTTTGAGACATCTTCAGAAAAGAGCAACGAGAAAACTTCATGAAATCATAAGCGCTGAGACACTGTGCGCAGATCCTGAAACAGAGCTTGCTGAGATTTTGGCTGTTTTTTCAAAAGAAAAAATTGAAGCGGTTCCAATCGTCGATAAAAAAACCAAAATCATTGGCATCCTTACACAAAATGATCTGATTCAAACCATGATCAAGATCACCCATCTAAAGCTTTAGATCCATCTTGACGTAAACTTTCTTTTAAGCCAGGATAGGTCTATCAAATCGATAAAAAATTCTCAAAAAAATCTTTCTTAGGAACTCATGATAGGTATATAATCGAAGCTTAGTGCCTATATCTATTAAAATGAGTAGCTCGTGGGCAACACTGTCCCAATAAAACACGAGTAAAAAATGACAGACGAAAAAGTAGAAAAAGTTCCGTTTGCCCCGTTTCTTCCCTTTCTAATTTTAATCAGCTTTACCTCGTTTTTAAACCTGCTTGCTCGAACAATTTTTCCACCTATGACGCCTTATATTTGTGATGAGATGAGTCTATGTCATGCTGATACGGGAAATCTCTTCTTTATTATGTCGATTGGATTTGCGATCACTCTTTTTTTATCGCAGTTTTTATCATCGAAGATTTCTCATAAGATGACGGTGATCTTTTCGATTCTTACGACAGGCTTTGCATTAGCCCTAACCTCTTATTCGAATGATTTTCAGTTTTTCAGAGTAACCATTTTTGTGGTAGGGCTGTGCTCCGGATTTTTTACTTCTTCTGCAGTAGCGATGATTCGAGATTCTGTAGCGGCTGAGCATATGGGAAAGGCTTTTGGGATTTTTGCAACGGCGCAAAGTGTCGCTTTTATCTTAGGACCCATGATTGTTAAACACTTAATCGAAATCTTTACATGGAAAGAGATTTTAAATGGGTTTGGGTTCGCCTCAAGTTTGATCAGTGTTTTTCTTTTCTTCCTGTTTAAGCAGGGAAATACAAAAGGAGACCCGATTAATTTTACCTTTGTCAGAAATGTTTTTTCATGGCCGTCGTTTTGGATTTTACTGGTTCTTTTGTGTGTCGCAAATGGTCTAAACATTGGAGTTTACAATATGGCTCCTGACTATTTCCAACGCCATAACCTTCTAGACAAAGAGGCTGTGTATACACTCATTGTTATTGCAAGAGTGCTTAGTATCTTTACTGCTATTTTTGCAGGGGTTGTTGCTGATCGGTTTGGTCTGAAACAGTCAATGGTAGTTTCTTTTGTCATTTGTGGCGCTTTAACGGTGTTGATCGGAATGGGTAGCCCTTCTTCTTCTCTGATTCTTTTCACAATCCAGTCCCCAGTCGCGGTCTGCTTGATGCCCCTAATTCACTTTGCTATTTCGACCATTGTTCCATCTGACAAAAATGCAGCAATCGTTTCGATTATGGCTCCTTTTGGTTTCTTAATGGGTGCGGGTGTTGTTCCACAGCTTCTCGGTTTTTTTGGAGATTTTAACATCTACGCTCAAGGATTTGTTTTCTTTGGTTTCACCTCTTTGATCAGTGGAGCGATCTTCAACGTGAATGCTATTTATCGGCATGTTGAATATAGCCAAATGAAAAGTAGCCCGGAGGTCTAGATGAAAACTGGAGTCTTACTCATCAACCTCGGGACGCCTGATTCCCCAAGCCCTAGAGCTGTAAAACGGTATTTGACAGAATTTTTGACAGATGGTCGGGTGATTGATCTTCCCCTGCTAAAAAGGAATCTCTTAGTTAGAGGAGTGATCGTTCCTCGCCGCTACAAGGAGTCTCTTAAACTCTATCAATCGATTTGGGGCAAAGAGGGCTCGCCTCTTTTGATGTATGGAAAGAAAGTGAAAGAGCGGTTGCAAGAAAGATTGGGGAAGTCTTATCAAGTGGAGCTTTCCATGCGTTATCAAAACCCCTCGATTGAGAAGGGGCTTGAACGACTCAAAGGTTTTGAGTCTCTAATTATTTTCCCACTCTTTCCCCAGTATGCCTCGGCAACAACAGGATCGGTGCTTCAAAAGGTTTTTGAGTACCTTTCGACCTGGCAAGTGATTCCAGAAACTCGAGTTATTTCCACGTACTGCGATCATCCTTCATTTATTCAAGCCCATGTCGCAAGGGCAAAAGAATATGATCTTGAGACTTATGACCATATTCTTTTTAGCTATCACGGTCTTCCCGAACGGCAAGTTAAAAAAGCCGATAGTACAGGGACTTGTCTAGTGCAAAAGGATTGTTGCAAAAAAAACCCTAGGTGTTATGCAGCACAATGTTTAGCAACTACCGAGAAAATTGCTGAGCAGTTAAAAATTTCTCAAGAGAAGTGGAGCTTAGCCTTCCAATCTAGACTGGGCAAGTCACCTTGGCTTAAGCCTTACTCCGACCAAGTTCTAGAAAGGCTTGCAACAAAAGGACAGAAAAAAATTTTGGTTTTTTCACCCGCATTTGTTTCAGACTGCTTGGAAACAATAGAGGAAATAGGCTTTCAGTATAAAGAGCTATTTATTCATAAGGGTGGGGAGTCTTTACACCTTGTAAAAGGTTTAAATGATCATCCAAAGTGGATTGAAGCGATAGAAAAAATCATAAAAACGTGACAGCTCCTTCAGCTATAGCTAGCTTGAAAAAGGGAACACTCCCCAGGGTTTAATGGTCAATTTGCTTTGAGACAAGTGTAATGATGTTCAGGGGAGTATTTGCCCTTTTTTTTGCCACATATTTTAGAAGGTCTCCTGATTGAGGATCAAACCACAGGTCTGCATGCCAGAACATCCTTTTCAATCCTGTTAGATGGACCTTAATTTTGACCGCTTCGCGAGGCTCACCGTATAGATCGATCTTTTCAAAAGATTGTTTCGTTGCAATCATGTCATAAAGATCAAGATTTTTAGGGTGAATGATTGAAAATTTAAAATCCCGATAATCAGAGAGGATGAAGGGCTTAAAACTAAAATTAAGCTCCTGAACCCAAAGATTTTTCCCTAAATTGAAATGTCGTTCAGAAATCTGACCGTTGACAGTTTTTTGGACTTTTAATGTAGACCCCTCACGAGTCATTGAGTATGTGTTCTTGCCAATCTGATGGGTAAACTTTTTCGTGACCCATTCTGGAGTTGTGATGATATGCGTTTTTCCACTGGGGCTTTCTCCATGAATATGGAGGTTATCTCCTTTTAGAGCAACGGTCCAAGTTATTTGTGATTCTCGTCCTTCAACATCTCTGTTGTAGACATAAGAGGCTTGTGCCCATGTAACTGAGGCACTAAAAACCAGGAAAAAAAGACTTTTCATGAATCTATCTAGGACTTTCTAATTTTGAGATGAATGTTTTTCCGTTTGCATATATCAGGTTACAGTTTTTCTGTCTCCAATCTAAAATGCTGAAAGGTCAAAAGCCTATCTTGAATCAAATGTTTTCTTTGATTGGAAAACAAGGAGCCACCTAGAGGAAAAAAAGCCTCCATGGTAAGAAACTACCACTGTAAAAGGTTATGAGAATAGGATCAAGCTTGCGAAGAAAGAATACCATGATGGCATTATTTTTCATCTTATTACTGAGGAGTTTATTCGAAACACGCCGTAAAACCTCTTCCTTAAGGTGGAAGATATGCGCTTTTTTCATGTTGAAGTTTTTTTGGCTCTCAATACATTTCCTCCATAGAAAATATAAGTTGAAGTATTCACCGGCTAAGAGTATGCTATTGAAAAATAGGGCACGCCGTGTTAGCAGCCTCTAAAAAGCAGGAACCTCTGAACATGGGCGAGCTAGTTTCAGCCTGAGAAATCAGGAATCTTTTTCCTTTAGGGAGGAAGAGGATGTCAAGAGAAAAAAAATGGTTCAGTTGGCCAGTCTGCTTTTGGAAAACTTTTTAAAGATGAATGTTCGTCGAAGGTTCGATTGGAAAAACCAGGTCTTTTTGCGATGGCGAATGCAGGCCCCGGGACTAATGGAAGTTAGTTCTTTATTACAACAGCTAAAACAGAATGGCTCTTAAGGAAAGCATACGATCTTTGGAGAAGTCACTGAAGGCTACGATGTGGTCAAAAAGATCGAAGTTTTAGGGAGGACTTTCAGCGGACGTCCTAAAAAAGAAGTCAGAATTAGTAAAATGACAGTGAAAGCATGAAAATTGGCATTTTAGGCTATGGGAAAATGGGGAAAGCTGTCGAAAAGCTTTCCCATGATTTAGGCCACGAGACTTCAAGAGTTTTAGATTCTACAATCGATGTTGCCATTGATTTTACAGCGCCCCTAGCTGTTAAAAAAACAGCGATAGTTCTTTCTAAAACGCAAACCCCTTGGGTTCTTGGGACAACAGGTTGGAATCGAGAAGAAGTTTTGCAGATTGTCCAGGATCACAAAATCCCTCTTCTCTACGGTCCCAACTTTTCTTTAGGAATGGCCTTTTTTTCACGCTTAGCAAAAACCGCAGGATCTTTAATGGAAGACTTTTATGATAAAGTCGGAATCGAGATCCATCATGCTGAAAAAAAGGATGCTCCTTCAGGGACAGCGTTAAAACTGATGGAAAAAGTTCCCGGCCTTACATTTACAAGTATTCGTTCTGGGCATCACGTTGGAACCCATCAAGTGATTTTTGATAGCCAAGAAGATACTGTAGAAATCACCCATCGAGCAAAAAATCGTGACGGTTTTGCTAAAGGGGCAATTTTGGGAGCTGAATGGCTTGTCGGGAAACAAGGAATTTATATTTTTGATGATTTTTTTAAAGAGAGATTTTCATGACATTTTCAGGAACCATTACAGCTCTAGTGACTCCCTTTAAAGAGGGAAAGCTCGATGAACAAGGACTGAGGGAAAACATTAGGTTTCAAATCAAAGAGGGCATCGATGCTCTTCTTATCTTGGGAACCACAGGCGAAGGAGCGACCCTGTCGGCCGAAGAACAAAAAAAAGTGCTCCAAATCGCAGCTCAAGAAAAAAAAGTTCCTGTGATTGCCAATGTTGGAGATCCATCAACGACGCGGACAATTGAAAAGGCCCAGGTTGCTGAAACATTTGGAGCAGATGGACTGTTGATTATCGCTCCTTACTATAATCGCCCTTCTCAAGAAGGACTAGCACTCCACTTTGAAACGATCGCTAGTGAAACCTCTCTCCCGATCATCCTTTATAACCATCCAAAACGAACGGGGGTTGATTTATCTCTCGAGCTTCTAGAGCGTCTTTCAACAAAAAAAAATATTATAGGCATTAAAGATGCTTCAGGATCTCTCCCTTATGCAGCCCGCATTCGCAGTAAGCTTCCAAACTTTCTCTTGTTTGCAGGCGATGATGTAATGTCTCTTCCCTTGCTAGCGATTGGAGCAAGTGGCCTCATATCTGTCCTCAGTAATTTAATCCCACATAAAGTAGGTGAGATGGTTAAGAATCAAGATCAAACCCTTTACAAAGCATTATTTCCTTTGATGGATGCCTCGCAAATCGACACAAACCCTGTCCCTATTAAAGCTATGATGGAGCTTATCAAATTTCCAGCAGGGAAACCAAGACTTCCTCTAGCAACCCTTACACTCAAGCACCAACAATTTCTTAAAAAGCTTATTTTACATTCACCCCTTATCACAACAGCAATCAAATAAAACCTTTAATTTGGAATCGGTTCATGAGTAAGTTAAAAGTTGGCTTATTAGGAAAAAGAGGACTTGTCGGACAAACATATGAAAAACTTCTCAAGGATCACCCCTATTTTGAGTTAATTTTTGCTCCGTTAAGAAAAGAGCTGGGAACGCTTGAAAAGGGGAAGGTTTGCGATTTAATCTTTTCTGCTCTTCCCAGTAAAGCAGCAAAAAAGTATGACCCTCTTTATGCAGCTTTAGGGATTCCCGTTTTTTCATCAGCTTCTTTTCACCGTCTCCAGAAAGATGTCCCCTTGATTATCCCTGAAATTAATGGAACAAAGCTAAAAGGGTGGAAAGGGGCAATCATTGCCAAGCCTAACTGCACTTTGCAGAGCATGCTTCTTCCCCTTTACCCTTTGCATCAAAGTTTTGGTTTACAAACGGTTTCTGTGACGAATCTTCAGTCAACAAGTGGTGCAGGCAGCCACTTCAAATTGACAGATAATGTGATTCCCTTCATCGAAGGGGAAGAAGAAAAATCAGAAAATGAATCCTTAAAAATTTTAGATAATCCTTCAATCAAAATCAGTACCCACTGCATACGCGTTCCAGTTCTTCATGGCCATTTAGCTTGCATTTCTGCCTCTTTTGAAAAAAAACCCACCCTTGAAGAGGTCCGAGATTGTTGGGAATATTTTAAGGGGCTTCAACTCCCTTCTGCTCCAGAAAAAATATTTGTCTATTTTGATGGAGAAGACCGACCCCAACCGCATCTTGATGTGAATGTTGGAAAAGGAATGGCTGTTGCTGTGGGAAGGCTGAGGACTTGCTCCCTTTTTGATATTCGTTTTATTGCCCTATCTCATAACCTCATAAGAGGGGCTGCTGGTGGGGGACTTTTGACTGCCGAACTCTATGCAAAGGAAAATTTACTATGATCAAACGCCCCGATGTTTTTCAAGCGTTAAACCCCGCTTATCTTTTTCCTGAAATAAATCGTCGAAAAGAGCTTTTTTTGAAAGAGCATCCAGAAGTGAAGCTAATGAATTTAGGAATTGGAGACACGGTTCTTCCACTTCCAAAGCCCATTGCAAATGCGTTGAAAAAAGCAGCAGCAGAACTCGGAACCCCAGATGGATATTCAGGGTATGGAAAAGATCAAGGAAACCCCGAGCTCAGAGAGAAAATTCGTGCCACCTATTATCCCGAGTTATCCATTGAGGAGATCTTTATTTCGGATGGGGCTAAAAGTGAAGTGGGTAGGCTGCAAACTCTTTTTGGGGGAGATATCTCTGTTGGACTCCAAGACCCTGCTTATCCCGTTTATCTTGACGGCTCGATTTTGCAAGGAGCAAAAAAGATCCACCTTCTTCCGTGTCATCCTGAAAATCACTTTTTTCCACAATTGACTCCCGCTCTAGATCTTCTATATATTTGCAACCCCAACAACCCGACAGGTATTGCTTACACCTATGAAGAGTTGAAAAAGCTTGTAGACCATGCCCTTAAACATCAAATAGTCATTCTCTATGATGGAGCTTACGCAGAATATATCCAAGACCCACGACTTCCTAAAACAATTTATCAAATCCCTGGGGCAAAAAAAGTCGCGATTGAAGTGAACTCCTTTTCAAAGCTAGCAGGGTTTACCGGAGTGCGTTTAGGCTGGACTGTTATCCCTAAAGCTTTGACCTTTGCGTGTGGCCAGCCGATTTGGACTGACTACTACCGTTTTTCTTCAACTATTTTCAATGGGGCATCAAATATTGCTCAAAAAGGGGGAATTGCTGTTTTTTCCAAAGAAGGATGGGCTGGAATTCAGAAGAACATCACGTATACAATGGAAAATGCGAAGCGTTTGAAAGAGCATTTTACCGCTGAAGGATACCAAGTTTATGGTGGAGAAAATGCTCCTTATCTTTGGGTGTATACACCTGATCGCTACTCGTGGGATGTGTTCCAAGAGTTCATGGAAAAAAAATATCTGATCATCACCCCTGGAAAGGGGTATGGCCCAACAGGAGAGCATTTTTTTCGAGTGAGCGCTTTTGCCCGTCGTGAGAAGGTTCATTTAGCGAATTGGTGAGGCAGGTCAAATCCCCTAAGATTGAGTCTGTATCGTCGGCAAACTTATTCGCTTTCTTCTACCTTTTTTCGAAGGTTTTTTGTTTCCGCGTGCTTTTTTTTCTCAGCTAGGATCTTTTGTTTTAATCGACGCGATCGCCGCTTTTTTTGCTGCCGTATTTTTTCTCTTTCCTGTTGTTTTTTTGTTTTTTCTCGGTGGATTTGATGGGCGATCTTTTCGCAGAGTCCCCTTCTTGCAAAAAATCGATTCAGTTCTCGCGAACGTTCTTGCTGACATTTGACTTCAATTCCTGTTGGCACGTGTTTGATATAGACGCAGGATGAGGTTTTATTTACTTTTTGCCCACCGCTGCTAGAGCCTAAAATGAACTTCTCAATCAGATCTTCTTCGTAAATCTTAAGCTCTGTCATCTTCTTTTCCAGAGCTTTTTTTTTTCTTTATTTACGGGCATAAAGATTTAAACCAAAAGGGGACCTAGGAAGGGGCCACTTTCGATTTTTCTTCGTCGTCTTTGGAAGCGATAAGAGCTTTTTTCCTTTCTTTTTTTTGATTGTTCGAAGAGACATGAACTTCAGAAGAAGTCTCTTCAGTGGTTGTGTCAGAAGTTGTTGTAGCAGGTTTTTCTGTTGCCGGCTCATCTTGGCCGTCAGCGTAAAGATGTAAACCAACAAAGGAAAGTGCAGCCACTGCTAAAATTGACATTTTTTTCATAAAATTTCCTCACGTTTTAGGTTAAAAAATTCATTAAACATTAACTCTTTTTAACATTTATAGCAACGTTTCCCATGAACCTAGACGTAAATTCCAAGGCCTTTTCTTTTTTTCCTTCTTTCACCACCGTCGGTTTCCAAAAATTTTGTAACAATCAAAGCTACTTGGGCCTACAAAGTAGGTTCATGAGATTAAAAGAGTTAGCTTTTTCTTAATTCCCATACGGATCTTTAGTTTTTTTCCAAAATGCTCACCAATTTTTGTGGCTCTTTCAGAATAGATGGGAGTATACTTAGAAAGCGTAAGATGGGGATAGAATGTTTCAATCCGCTTAACCAGCTCTTTTTCTATGCGAACCAATCCGGTGGAAGGGGGATTTTCCTGTTGCTGATACCCTGTTGCAAGGCCTCTAAAAAAAGCATTTTTTGCAGCGCCTCCCTTTAGCAAGGGGTTTTTTTTCCTTCCTTCCTTCCATAAAGTTTCAAAGTGTTTATCTAAAAAGTGGGCTACATGTTCAGCAACTTCAACATTGATGCGATCGCCTATGATTTCTAGATAAAGAACACCTCTTCCATGATTGATAACAGGATAGACAAAAAATGTCCGGAGGATTTCTGCAATGGCTTGAAGTTTTACACGACTCCGTTTTTTTTCAAGTGTCCGTATCAATGCAGTCTCATCGTCCGCCGCTGTAATTTCTAAATTGTACTTAGATAGAAGTTTTTTTGCCTTGAGAGTGGCTTGCTTTGCTTCCTCGGGTTGAGGACTCAAACTAAGGGATAGCAGTTTTCGAACTTTATCAACGATCCGTTTATTTTTAAGAGCTTTATCTATAGGAATACGGGCTTTTGAAATCACTGAAGGCCATCCATACCGTTTGCAAATCGCTTTAAACTCTCTGCCATGAGAAGGAGCATTTTTTCCGTATTCAATATAGGTCATATAATGCGCAAGTTCGTGTCGCAGTAGATTTTTGATTTCTTCTGCGCTTTCAAGAAGGTAAAGTTTATTGATTCCGATTTCATAAAGAGAAGGGACAAAGTGACCCAGCTTCGTGGGATGATCAAAAACAACAAATTGGAGGGGATAAGAAATCGTTCCAATATAAAATCGGGTCCTTCCCACCTTTAATCCCATCTCATCAGCTAAAATCGCTAAGGATAGCCGCTTAACCTTCTTTAGAAAGGCTAAAATGGTTTGTGAATACAGAATTTCCACTAGACCTCATCGACTGTTTCAGCTATGATTATAGAAAAAGCAGTCGCTTTTAAACTAGATTTTTTTGGAAGCATTTCATCAGCAAGTTTAGGAAATCGGTGCAAAAAAAAATCCGCCTGGGGGTCCTTTTTGGGGGACAGTCAGCCGAACATAAAGTTTCTATTCAATCTGCACAGTCAGTCATTGAACAGCTCGATCACAATAAATATGATGTTTTTCCTATTGGAATCGACAAAAAGGGATCGTGGCATTTTTTAAAAACAGCACCTTTTCTCACCGCTTTAAAAAATAACCTTTTGCCGACCTTTAAAAAAAATGACCCACATTTTCCTCTCCTAGTGCAACGAGTTCCAGCCCAATTTTCTCCCTGCATTCTAAAGAGAAGCTTAGATGTCCTTTTTCCTGTTCTCCACGGCCCCTTGGGCGAAGATGGAACCGTTCAAGGTCTTGCGCAGCTTGCAAATCTTCCCTACATAGGCCCTGACCATTTGAGCTCGGCAATCTGCATGGATAAAGGGATGACGAAGACAATTTTAACAAGCTTTTCCCTTCCAACTCCCGCCTATAAAATCTTCCATCAAAATGATCCTGTAGATGAGCAAGCACTCATTCAAGCTCTAAATCTTCCTCTAATTGTTAAGCCTTTGCAAATGGGGTCATCAATTGGGGTTAGTAAAGTTCACACCCAACAAGAGCTACTCCCAGCCAGTAAAAAAGCGTTCAAATATGATGCAAGGATCTTGATCGAAGAGTGCATTGATGGGCGAGAAATTGAATGCTCAGTTTTGGGCAATGAAATCCCCGAAGCTTCACTTCCTGGGGAAATCATACCAACCCACGCATTGTATTCTTATGAAGCTAAGTACCTAGATAAACATGGTGCTCACTTTGTGATTCCAGCCAAGCTGGCTGCACAAAAAATTAAAGAGCTTAAGGGATTAGCGATTCAAGCCTTTAAAGCGCTTCGTTGTGAAGGAATGGCTCGTGTCGATTTTTTTCTTAAAAAAGATGGGACCCTTCTTATCAATGAATTAAATACGATTCCTGGTTTTACATCGACTAGCCTTTATCCCAAACTATGGGAAGCAAGTGGCACTTCCTATTCCCAGTTAATCGATCGACTCATAAAGCTGTCTATTGAGCGGCATCAAAGAAAGAAGCGTCTTGTTCAAGTTCCCTGCTTGAGCGCCTCTTAGGAAAAATTTCTTCATCGTCCTTTTTGTATTGCACGCCTTAAATTTTTCTATTTGGATGGATCAGAAGGCTAAGAGATTTTTCGTATGAGCGCAAAAGAAGCAGTGTATAGGAAAGCTTTCCAGTTTTCGATGTTGCGAGACCTGGAGATAAAGTTCACACCAACAAGAGCGATTTCTTTTCCTTTTGGAAGGAATTGTTCGTGGCATTTTTTCTCCAAAATTTGGTTGAGGGCAACTTCCGAACTGTTATCTAGGTACCACATGTGAACTTCGTCTAAAATATCCTCTTCTGTAACAGTCATTTCTTATCGCTCCTTAAAGACTAGCTCAAGATATTCCTTAAAACCCTGTTTTCCCTCTTCTTTAGTATAACCCATCATCCCGGCATACCTAGGATCCATCGCGATGTCTTTTAAGTTGTTAGGCCCGAAAAAAGAGAGACTTGTGAAAACTTGCTCACACCAGTAACAAAGGGGAATTTTACGTACCTATCGAGACTTTTTAGAGTCCCCAAAACCCCTTAGAAGGTCGCGATTTTGCTCGGCCGATCTCGGGAGTTTTGGGGGGACTGATGATGGGACGGGCGTCAAGGGAATCGGAACCCTAGTGACTCTTGCAAAGAGATGCTTTGACAAAATATAATCAAAAAATTTAGGTTAGCATCTTTTCCTACCTATCCGGTGGTATTACTTCATAAAGAAAAATGAACAGGTTCCAAAGTTATACCAAAAAGCTATGTAAGTATTGCACACTGGCTGCCGATCAGGGTCACGAAAAAGCTCGAGTTCACCCACGTCTAGTAAGGAAAAAAGAGGGAAGAGTGCTTCAAGTTTCCCTTCTACGACATCCAGGATTTAAAGCCTGTGGAGAGGGTGCGTTGGCAACCCCTACGAAGCATCTAATACATGGGTGAGCTAAATTTAGCCTAAGAAATCGGGCCCTTGCTCTTAGTTAGGAAAAGATATCGATAAACTCGGTGATATGAATATGAAAGCGAAACTTCTCGCTGAACAAAAACTCAAGCATCCACAGGATTTGACGATCAGCTCGTTAGATCCTTTTTATAACCGTTCAAAGAACCTTACGATCCATTTAGCTAAGATGCGAGAGATATTGCTCTCATATTTTACC
>JASJDV010000007.1 GCA_030064985.1 Simkaniaceae bacterium
AGAGATGCATAAATAAGTGAGATTTTTTGCATTTCTACTACGTTTTACCCTTGCATCAAGGTAGGCTCAGGACTCGTTGCTTAGCTCATCGCTCTTCAATTTTTGTGCGCCTACATAAACTCTGAGGTTTTACGAGAATGTTCCATTATCTTTGAAGCTATCTCATTTTGTCTTTCCCCTCATTTATTTACAAGTATCCTTACTATTGTCCCTTTCCCAAAAAAGTCTGCGCCCTGCCGTCAAACAGTGGCTTCTATCTTCTGAAGAGAAATTTGGGAAAAACCCCATCTGGAGTCTCTGTCTAAAGTTATGGAATGGAGGGGGTGAATCCTGACTGAGAAAATTCTGGAAATCATTATCATTATTCGAGTTAAAAGGAAAGGATTACAACCTAACACATCTCATAGTGGACCTAAAATCAAAAATTTTTTTCTCATTTGCACCTCGACGCTGAAGAAGCGATTCTAATGTAATGCAACTAAGGAGCTGCGTACCATTTTTTTTGACGCGAAAGATACGATGTTTTCCAAAAATGAATGCCGGGAAGCGAAGGGTTTTCAATCGATCCCGTGCAATAAAAACCTGTTCCACTTCCTGTCATAACAACTGTTTCAAAGCCAAGATCCATTAGCCCTTCTTTCCACTTCCAAAGAGCAGGATAAAGAGCAAACGCTGCGTATTCTAAATCGTTCACCCCTTCTAAGTTTCCAGCCATTGCATTTCTAAGAAGCGTTTTCGGATGAATATCATTGACGTTAGGCTCGCAGTGCTGATAGACAAGTGGTGTTGAAAGACCCTCTTCAGGCTTAGCAAGATAAAGGCTCTTCTTCTCTAGAGGTGGCAATGAAAAAACCTGCTCTCCACGCCCTGTTGTATATGCTGTTCCTGTTGAAAAAAAGAAGGGAGCATCAGAAGAGATTTCTCCTGCCCAATTGCGAAGGGTCTTTTCATCAAGATCCATCCTGCTTATCTGGTTTAATGCCCAGAGAGTTGTGGCAACATTTCCACTTCCACCTCCAAAGCCTCCCTTAGTCGGAATTTTTTTTTCAACATGAATGGCAACAGGGGTTTTAAAACCGGTTTTTTTTCGAAAAAGGGCGCGCACTTTATGGATAAAATTATTCTCATCTATTGGAATATTAGGATCGCTACATGTTAAACGATCCTGATCATTTTCTTCAAAATGCAGGGTGTCACCAAGGGAGATGACTTGCATAAGACTTGCAATCTCATGAAAGCCATCCGCGCGTTTATTTAAAACACGAAAAAAGAGATTGAGTTTAGCTGGTGAAAAAAGCTTCACTCTTCTGCATGCTCTTCGAGCTCTTCCGTTGCTTGTTTTTTCTCAGAGGCTTCTATTTCTTCATCGATAACTTCTACTTGAGTTTTCACTTCTTGGATTTTGGTTTCACCTTCAACTCTTAGTGTAAAAGTAGCAGAAACGTTTTCCTTTAATTTCAACTCAACGTCGTAGACTCCAATCATTTTGATCGGTTTAGGAAGAATCACATTTTTTCGTTCAATTGTGAGATTTTCTTGCTCATTCAAAAGCTCAACAATATCAACACTGGCCACAGAACCATAAAGATGTCCTTGAGAATCATTTTTAGCTTTAATGGTTAAGGTCTTGTCTTTTAGGCGAGTTGCAAGAGCTTGAGCGTCTTTCTTATCTTGAGCTGCTTGCATTTTTCGCTCTTTTCTTAATTGTTCCTGCGTTCGGATTGTCCGCTTATCAGCAATGACTGCTTTCTTCTGGGGAAGAAGAAAATTGCGAATAAAACCTGGCTTAGCTGAAGCGAGTTCACCTTTTTTTCCTAAGTTTGTTACATCCTCAAGAAGAAGGAGTTTTGTTTTTGTACTTTTCTTTCCATCCATGTGTTACTCCTCCGCTACAAAGGGCAGCAATGCCATATATCTAGCTTGTTTGATTGCTTTTTTGAGCAATTGCTGATAATGATGAGAAACTCCACTAATACGGCGAGGAAGAATTTTTCCACGCTCAGTAATAAACTTTTCTAAAGTTTCAACATCTTTGTAATCGATCGCCTTAGTTCCAGTAGCTCTGAAAGGGCACAATTTTCTTTTTTTAAATCCGAAACTCGGACGTTTTTTCATCATCTTAGGCTCCTTTACGCTTCTACTAAAGGTTTAAATTCGAGTTTTTCAATGACTTTTTCCGCACGCATTGTAACATAGCGGATGAGGTCTTCATTCAAGTGATACTCTTTCCACATCTCTTTCATTAGGGTTGGGTAAATAGAGAAGTAGAGCAGAATATAGTGTCCTTGCTTATGTCCATCAATTTCGTAAGCAAGTTTTTTGCGTCCCATCTCATGAATCTTATGGATCTCTCCACCATTTTCTTCGATGGGTTTAGTGATGCGCTCCAAAGCTTTTTTAAGCGCTTCTTCACTAAGTGATGCACTCAGGATGTACATCCCTTCGTAGAGTCTTAGCTCTTTTTTGCTCATGCATTTTCCTTTATTTCTTGAAATAGCCACTCTTCAATAAAATTGATTCCTTGGGTGGTAATTTCAGGGATTTTTTTTTGTTCTTCATTCGTAAAGGGCTTTAAAACATAATCTTCAAGACAACCTAAAGAGGGCTCTCCAATTCCAAGTTTCAGGCGTTGGTATGCATCTGTTCCCAGACACTCCTCAATGCTCTTAAGACCGTTGTGGCCTCCTGCGCTTCCTTTTCTTCTAAAACGCAGGGTTCCAAAGGGAAGAGCGACATCATCGGACAGGACTAAAACCTCATCAATCGTTATCTTGTAGAAGTTCATTGTTTTTCTAACGGCTTGTCCAGAAAGGTTCATATAGGTCGTTGGAAAAAGGAGAAAAACTTTTCCATCTTTCCAATTCCCTTTTGCAACCTCTCCTTTTACATCCCTTTCTTTTTTAAAAAAGAGGGCATGCTTTCTAGCGAAAGAAAAAAGAACCAGCTGACCTAGGTTATGCCGGGTAGAGTTATATTTCATTCCCGGGTTCCCAAGACCAATAATTAGTGCTTTTTGACTTGCGCTATTTATCATCATTTACCGTTTTGCAATCATCACAAGGATTTCTTTTGGCTTCGCTAAAAGGCGCACCATTTCACCGGCTTCGATATCAGAAACCCGCTTTGACTGATCCATTTCAAGGCTCTTAATATCGACCTTGAAATCCGTGGGAATATCATCCGGCAAGCACCGCACTTCAACATGACGCTTTACTGTTCTGACAAATCCACCGAGTTTCACCCCTACGCATTCAGCTTCCCCAGTACAGTTGATTGGAACCTTCACGTCAACAGTGATTTTGGGCTCAAGCATTAAAAAGTCTAAATGAAGAGTCCGATAAGTCGTTGGATGGTATTGAATATCTTTAACGATTGCCTTTTTTGTCTTTCCTTCTATATCGAGTTCAAAAATGGTTGTTGGAAGATACCCTTTGGGGAGTTTCCGTAAAACCGCTTCAAACTCGGCTCCTTTCACGGTAATTTTGTCACCAGGCTTACCTTTTGAGTAAACACTAGCTGGAATATCACCACGATGTCTGAGCTTTGTCAGCTCACTTTTTGTTTCTCCGGTCCGTTTGGACACTGTGAGTTTCATAAACACTCCAGATTTACATTGAGTCATTGATACAAAAGCCTATGGTGATTGAGTCTGGGAGCGGAAAAGAGAACCGATCGACTCATTGTTAATGATACAATCAATGGCTTTTCCAAAAATCCCAACTATAGAAAGGATCTTCATTAAAGAATGGTCTATCTCTTCAGGCAACGGAGCGGTGTTGGCAGCTAAAAGAAGATCTATCTTTGATCCCTAATCGCTACTTCATTAAAGAGGGGGCGCGTGAATGACATAGCAGCCCCTGCTTTTTTAAGCGTTGTTCCTATTTGAACCAATAGTGTCAACAAAAACCACATTCCTTCTCTGCATAGCGCGGATGCGTTCATCCATTGTTTTCTAACAATCGCAAGTGCAGAGGCCCTTTTAAGAGCAGCGATTAAAATCAGAAGCTCCATGAGATAGAAGTTGGGCTTTTTTGCAATGCTTTGCACAACAAAAACATCCCGACCACGGACATTCTCTAAAATTTGAGCGCCTATCTCACCATCAGGGAATAAATTTTACCTGAGTTTTTCCAAACGAAGCTCCTAAACTTTTTGCGCTCTTTTCCGAAAGCCCCGAATGGGGCTGTCCCCGAGAAAAGCAAAAGGAATCTCCAGACATGAAGAAACTCATAAACTATTGGGGTGGGAGGATTCGAACCTCCGCATGCCGATGCCAAAAACCGGTGCCTTACCGCTTGGCTACACCCCAGCAAAAATTGAGCAAGCTGCTATTATATAAGACTGATACAATTCTTTTCAAGTTGAGTTTTTTATGACTTCATCGGCAAACGAAAGATTTTACTTGCTGTGCTGCTACATTGTTTCAATAAAAAAGTTGCAACAGTCTACTTATTGACTTCCTTCTCCAATTCTTTTATGGTCGGATTTGCCTAAAATAGGCTTGATTTGGCGTGATATTTTTTGACAGGTTTTAGTGCATTAAAATCTCTAATCATCTAATAGGCAATTCTTTGTATTTTAATGGGCCAAGGGACAGCAGAAAATCCAGATCATACAGCCCCTTGATAAACCAAATTGGTTACAAACAACCGTTATGTATATTGTTCATTTGACAACGGAACTTGCCCCAATTGCCAAAGTCGGAGGGCTTGGAGATGTTGCAGCAGGGCTTTCGAAGGCATTAAAAGAGGAGGGAGAAAAAGTTGAAGTCATCCTCCCCTTCTATGACCACATTCCGCAAGAAAAGTTGAGCAATCTAAAAGTCGATATGGAGGAACTGATCTTTTATGGGGACAAAATGCCTTGTAAAAACACGATTTGGTCTGCAGAATACGGAGAAAATTCCCTCCTTTTGATCGAACCCCACAATGACTCTCGTTATTTTAAAAGAGGGGTTATCTACGGAGAGGAAGATGATCTTCTTCGCTTTACCTATTATACGAAAACAGCGATGGAATATCTTTTAAAACGAGAAAAGCATCCTGATATCCTCCACCTCCATGACTGGCTAACGACGCTTGCAGCCCCGTTATACTTTGAAATGTATCAATCTCAAGGTTTGAAGATCGGAGGACTCATTACAACGATTCACAACATGAAATACCAGGGGATCTGTTCACAAGAAAAGCTGGACCGTATGGGGCTTTCTACCCAACACCTTTTGAAACAAAACAAACTTCAAGACCCTTCAAAACCTGAAAAACTGAATCTCTTAAAAGGAGGCCTCGTCTATTCTGATTTTCTGACAACGGTTTCACCGACTTACTCTAAAGAGATTCAAGGCAAAGAGGGCTTTGGGCTGGAATGTGTCTTAAAGCAAAGAAAAAAAAAGCTCAAAGGGATCCTCAATGGCATTGACACAAGCTATTGGAACCCTGAAACAGATCCTCTTATAGAAAAAAATTATCCGACTGATGGTAAAGATCTTAATGAGGTGGAAAAAGCAAAGCTCAAGAATCGAAAACTTCTCTATTCTAAACTAAAAATGGCTGATGACTCCGCTATTCTTTTTACTTGTATCTCACGGCTTGTGCAGCAAAAGGGACTAGAAATGATCCAATTTGGACTTGAATATGTGTTAGAAAAAGGTGGGAAATTTATTCTTCTGGGATCGACTCCTGAACCTAATTCAAAGGCAAAGTTTCACGCACTTGCCAAAAAATATCGAAGTAACCCCCATGTTCATTTTCACTTTCTTTTCGATGAAAAGCTGGCCCATTTAACTTATGCGGCTGCAGATTGCATTTTGGTCCCGTCGCTTTTTGAACCTTGTGGTCTGACTCAGATGATCGCTCTTCGTTATGGAACCATTCCAATCGTCCGTACAGTTGGGGGGCTAAAGGATACAGTATTTGATATCGACCACGATGAGTTGCCAGTTGAAAAAAGAAACGGGTATACTTTTGATCTCCCTTCTGTTGATAGCCTTCGCTGGCCGATTGACAGAGCTTTCGAGCACCATAAAAATGACAAAAAGAAGTGGCACACTATGCAAAGAAATGGGTTTGCGAGAAATTGGAGTTGGAAAGTCTCTGCCAAAGAATATCTAAAACTTTATCGGTCTATGATTCCTGTTTGAAGGAATGACGCTTTACGTCCAAATATCTAAAACTTATTGTTTCCACGCTTGCTTGATGTAGCCTCGGTTAGCCCAAATATATTCAGCTCCCGCAAATAAAGTGTAGATTGCTGCTGCTAAAATCATCATCAAGCTAATATCTTGAAGTTGGCTAAGAGAAAGAGCTCCCCAAGCGTAGGGAATCATCAAAATAAGAATAGCAAAAATAGAAGTCGCCTGCAGCACAGCCTTAACTTTTCCACTTGTTCTAGCAGCAAGAGTCACTCCTCGAAAAGCACAAACCGTTCGCAGAGTACTTATCATGGCATCACGATAAACAAAAACGAAGACGAGAAGAAGAGGGAGTTTGATAAATCCCTGAGTAAAGGTTAAAAGAATTGTTAAGCGGGTAATACTATCTGCCATGGGGTCTAAAATTTTCCCAAGCTCAGTCACAAGGTCAAACTTCCGCGCCAAATAACCATCGAAGAAGTCAGAAAGTTCTGAAAAAGCAAGTAAGAAAATGAGAATAAATGGGAGAACACGCAGTGGGATTCCCAACCGCTGGTAGTTCAAATAAAAAATTAAAAAGATCGGACTAATGAAAATCCGGCTAATTGTTAGAACTAAAGGGAGCTTCAATGGTCTATTTCCTCTAGATGGTGATACTTTACTTGCGGCTCTCATACTGACATAAGGGTCTATTTTCTGCTCCTTATACTAGCTTTTCATCAATTTCTAAAGAGTTTTTTGCTCAAATCTTTTTCAAAGCAAGTTGCCCACAAGCAGCTGCAATGTCTTTTCCCTTGGTATAGCGCCAAGTACTTCGCATTCCTCGATGTATTAAGGTGTTCCTAAAAGATTCAACTCTTGCCTTTTCAGGTCTTTTTAAAGATGTCCCGTAAACAGGATTAAAAGGGATCAGATTGACGCAACACTGCTGTCTTTCAAGAAGATCTGCTAACTCTTCCGCATGTTCTTGTTGGTCATTGACTCCATCGATAAGGACATATTCAAATGTGATATCTCGTTTTGTAACCTTTGCATAGTCCCGAACGCTTTGCAAAACCTCTTCAAGAGAAAATTTGCGTGCATAAGGGACAATCTTTTTTCGAATCTTTTGATTGGGAGCGTGAAGAGATAAAGCCAAGTTTACTTTAATACCCTCCTGCATGAGTCGTTTAATATGAGGAACCATACCCACCGTCGAAACAGTAATTTTTCTCGGAGAAAATTTAAAAAGTTCGGGATCAATGAAGATTTTGAGAGCACGGACCACACTGCTATAGTTTTCTAGGGGCTCTCCCATACCCATAAAAACTAGGTGAGAAACTCTTTCTCCTTTCTGGATCAAATGATGATTGATTAAGACTACTTGTTCAATGATTTCTGCTGGGGTCAAATTTCGAATGAGTCCTTCTCTTCCTGAAGCACAGAAAGCACATCTTGCAGGACACCCCACCTGAGAAGAAACGCAAACCGTTCTTCTATCCCCACTGGAAATTAAAACCGATTCGACAAAACGTCCACAAGAAAGTTTCCAGAGAAATTTTGCTGTTTCTCCATCTTTGGAATTTTCAATGGTTTGAAGCTTTAAAAGTCCCAAGGATAACTTTTCCTTCAGTAAAGTGCGAAAGTTTGCTGGAAGGTTCAACATCTCTTTATAGTCAGTGATCCCTTTCTGATAGACCCAATCAAAGAGTTGACTTGCGCGAAATGCTTTTTTTCCTTCGTTCTCAATAAATTTTTTTATTTCTTTTGCATAGAGACTACAGAATTCTTGCATGTTATCTCCCAGTTGGGAAGTACTATCTCATAAATAAATCTTTCTGCACAAATGACTTTTTGCTTGCACAGATCAATAGATAACTTGAAGACTAATTTAGAAGGGGAAAAAAGTGAAGGAGTCATTGTTGATGCCACAATCATTGAGACGCAGGATGGGCATATAGGTTCCGTTGGTCATTCCCTGCAACGCTCCTCTCAAATCGTTTGCTTAGCCTACTTATTGAATACTCATATTTACGTCCAACAAGATTCGATGACTCCATGGTCTTTTTAAACGATTCTAGAAAAATACATCGCTAACTTTTTGATGGGACCTTATAGATATAAATTGTTGAATGCGCTGGATCATCGACTTCGATAACCTCTGTAGGATCCCAAGTGGGAATGGGATGTGTATGACTCACAACGATCGCTCCAGCTGTGAGCTCTTTTTCAAGTTTTTCTCGAAGTTTTTGCATTCCTTGCGGAAAAAGGGAACAAACGATCAAATCGACTCCATGGAGGGGTTTTTGAAAAAAATCTGCGCAAATGATCTTTAGGTTGGAGTGGTGGTTAAGAAGAGTCGAATACAAAAAAGGAACAGGCGAATTTTCATATCCAATCACTTTACAGTTAAGATATTTCCTTGAAAGGGGAAAAACAAGATGTCCCCATCCTGATCCTAATTCGATGATAGTCCCCTCTTTCAGGTCTGGCAGATGAGAAAAAAGAGCAGAGCGGACTTGGTTCGAGGTGGGCACTGGAGAAATTCCATTTCTCCACATAAAGAGAAGGAGGAGAAAGACAATAAGAAAAACGGTACTGAGTGTGACAACGAAATAAAGCATTGGAGTTTTGGTGTGGGCAAAAATTTTACCCTATTGAATTATTGATTATAGTTACCAGGATGTACGGCTAATTAAAGCAAGCTAAAGGTTTTTGTTCTAGAAGAAAAGTTCAAGGTAACTGGCGCAAAGAGCTTGATTTGGGCTCTTGTAAGCAAAGCAACAGCAGAATTCTTGGGAAGTATCAAGAACCCTCGGGAATTTTTATTAAAGGAGGAGATCTCTTGATTCGATCAAATTTTTTAGCAAGTTCAAGAATTTCTTTTTCCGAACACCGCCCACTTTGAATTTGGATTTTGATCCTTTCTCTCTCTTCCATCCAGTGGCGTTGGAGCATCTTCGTAACAGTTTCTATGACCCCTTCTTCAGCTCTTTCGGGATTGACTTTCTTTTGAACAATTTCTGAAAAAAGGAGTTGTTCCTCAGGGTTTTCAAGATGATTTGCAAGACGCAAAAGATCCCTATTTTTCCCTGCTACGGTATTGTCTATGTAACAAGAGAAAAGGCGACGACAAATCGGTATGCTAAAGTGCTCAGGCCTAAGATTCTCTTTAATAATTTGAAAAAGCTTGGGAGACAAATCACTTGAAAGATAAAGCCACCTTAATAGGTCTGTTTCTAAAACTCTTTCAGGATTGACTTCGATTTCTGAAAGAGACCCTTCTCGTTTAACATAGGTGGGTCGACAGACCTCTGCCTGACCAACCCCTACAAGTTTTTCTGGAACTTGAGTTAAACGGGCCAGTTTTCTGAGGGATTCGTGAACCATAAGCGGATGATCCCAACTTCGAATTCTTTGAACGATTGTTTGAATCAGATGGTTTTTTTGTGAAGGAGAAGAAAAATCTGTCTCTTTAGAAAAGTAGCGTAGCAAAAAGGAGAGATAATCTTCTGCTTTTTTTAGGAGTTCGATAAAGGCTAAAGGCCCTTGTTCTTTTAATATCGTATCGGGATCCATCCCAATAGGGGTGGGAATCACATAGACTTCAACGCCTTCTTTTTGAAAAAGATTTCCTATTTTTGAAGCCGCTGTAGCCCCAGCTTCATCCCCATCAAGGGCGAGGTAAACTTTAGTCGTTCCTAAGTGCAATAATTCTGTAACGTGATCTTCGGTAAAAGCCGTTCCTTGACCAGCTACTGTAATAGTAAAGCCTGCTTGAATAAGGCGAAGCGCATCGATTTGCCCCTCCACAATGATGGCTCGCTTTTCCTTGGCAATCCTTCTTCTTGAAAAACTCAAGCCATAAAGAGTCCGCGACTTTTTAAAGAGGGGTGTCTCGGGAGTGTTGATATACTTTGGTCCAAAGGTTTCATCATCCATTTTCCGGGCTGAAAATCCAATGACTCCCCCAGACACATCGAGAATCGGGAAGGTAATGCGATTGATAAAAAACGCTTTTTTCTTCCCGTCGGGTAATGTCTTTATCAGTCCAGCTTTTTCAAGCAAATCGGCTGCATACCGATGTTTTTGCATAAATTTTCCAAATAGGATCCCTTTCTTAGGAGCAAATCCAATTTTGAAAAGGCGAATAAATTCTAAATCAAGTCCGCGATCATAGAGATATTTTAAGGCAGTATGTCCTTCATCACTATGGAGCAGATAGAGGTGATAGAAATCGGCCGCTTTTTGAAGAGGTTCTTTCAAATCTTTTTTGCTAGGTCCGCTTGAGCGCTTTTCATAGTCTACTTCTTCAAGGGGCACTTGGAACCGTTCAGCCAGAGATTCAATAGCTTCTGCAAAGCTCATCTTCATGTAGCTCATTAAAAAGGCTATAGCATCCCCGTGAGCTCCACACCCAAAACAGTGGTAGTGAGATTCTCCTTTTTGAATCATGAAAGAAGGTGTTTTCTCCTCATGAAAAGGACAAATTCCCTTATAAGCACTTCCTGAAGGCTTTAAATTGACAGATGATGAAACAACTTCAACGAGATCTATTTTCTCCTTAAGAAGTTCGAGACTTTTTTTAGTGTAGACGCCCATATATTTACTAGAATAACTGATCGACTTTTTTGTTGCGATATCGTATCTTAAAGCATGAATTTGAATCACACAGAAAAAATCGAAAAATCTCCTCAAGCTCTAGGTGAAAAAGAAGAAAATCTCTTTAATAATTACTTAGGAAAATAAGAAAAATGACAACCACATCAACCGAGCCGTCTCGTAAAATATCTCCAATGATGAGTCAATGGTATGCGTGTAAACAAAAAGCCAGAGATGCCCTTCTTCTGTTTAGACTTGGAGATTTCTATGAAGCTTTCTATGAAGATGCAAAACTTCTTGCTGAAACAGTTGATGTAACTTTAACTCAAAGGCAAGGCATCCCAATGAGCGGTGTTCCAGCCCATGCCGTGGAAGGGTATATTGAAAAACTTGTTGCAAAGGGATTTCTTATTGCTATTGCTGAGCAGACCGAAAACTCTAACTCTGTTAAGGGACTTGTCAAAAGAGAAGTTGTTCGGATTGTTTCACCTGGAACATTCCTGACTTCTATCCCGCAAAATGACAATAATTTTTTTGGGGCCCTTTTTCTATTAAATCAAACACTTGCTCTTGCCCTTCTCGATTTTTCAACAGGTGAATTCCGTGTCATGGAATTTTTGGAGACCAAAGAATTGCAAGATGAGCTTTTTCGCCGTTGTCCTTCTGAACTCCTTATCTCTGAAAAAGACTGCCAAATTCTATCCAAAATGCTGGAAGAATTAAACAAGCAGCTCTCTTTGCGCATCACAAAGCAGGAAAACCGGCACTTTGATCCTGAAGCCGCTCTTTACTCTCTCACCCAGCATTTTGGAGTCCATACCCTTGATGGTTTTGGACTTAAAGAAATGGTAGCAGGGGTGACAGCTGCAGGCTGTTTGCTCCATTATGTGCAAGAAGACCTGCATCTTAATACAGATCATATTAAACATATTTCTCCTGACCATCTTTCTTCCTACCTCTCAATTGATCAAGCAACACAACGCAATCTCGAACTCACACAGCCCCTTCATACAAAAAGTGCTAACTTTACCCTTTTAAAACTTCTGAACCAAACAGTGACCCCCATGGGAGCACGTCTTCTTAAATCCTGGTTAATTCATCCCCTTCTTTCTGTTTTAGAAATTCAAAAAAGACAAGAAGCAATTGAAGAGCTAGTCAACCATTTAACCATTCGAGATCTGTTGCGACCTGTGAGAGATTTAGAGCGTTTAATCATGCGTATTTCAACCGGATGTGCGACACCTCGAGACCTAGTCGCTCTTAAAATTTCCTTGAACAAAGCTCCTGAAATTGCAAAGAGTCTAGAGCCTACAACTGCGTTTCTAGTAAAAAACCTTCCTTTTCCCTCTACTTATTCCATCACTGAAAAAATCGATCAAACACTTGTCGCTGAACCCTCCATAAAGTTGGGTGAAGGAAAGGTGATTCGCGAAGGAGTCAATCAAGAGCTCGATGAGCTCCGCTCACTCAAATCAAATAGTCAATCTTGGATTGCCAAATATCAAACTGAGCTTAGAGCAATGACAAGGATTAAAACTCTGAAAATCATTTTTAGTAAAGCTTTTGGATATTGTATAGAGGTAAGTCGAGGACAAGCAGAAAAGATGCCTGAAGCTTTTGTGCGGAGACAGACCCTCGTAAATAATGAGCGGTTTGTTTCGCCCGAGCTGAAAGCTTATGAAGAAAAAATTCTCACAGCAGAAGAAAAAATTCATGCCATAGAATCAAAACTTTATCAAGAACTTAGAATAGAGATTGCGAGCCATAGTGATACGATCAATACGCTCTCAAAAAGCATGGCAACTCTCGATACTCTCCTATCTTTAAGCTTTGTCGCTGCAAAAAACCGTTATACTAAGCCTCTTGTTGATGAAAGTCACACAATTGAAATTGAAGTAGGGCGTCATCCCGTCATCGAATCCTCTCTTTTAGATGATTCTTTCATCCCTAATGACACTTCCCTCCATCAAAATCTCGTCATCATTACAGGACCTAACATGGCAGGAAAATCTACCTACATTCGCCAAGTGGCTCTTATCATCCTGATGGCGCAAATGGGATCTTTTGTTCCTGCGCAAAAAGCCCGCTTGGGCGTTGTCGATAAAATCTTTAGTCGTATTGGAGCAAGCGATGATCTTTCCCGAGGTCAATCGACCTTTATGATTGAAATGACCGAAACGGCCAATATCTTAAATAATGCAACGTCTCGCTCTCTTGTGATTCTAGATGAAATCGGACGAGGTACGAGTACCTTTGATGGAATTTCAATCGCATGGGCTGTTGCTGAATATCTTCTTAAAAAAGAATGTAAAACGCTATTTGCTACCCACTATTGGGAACTTACTGAACTTGAAAAGAGCCATTCAAATGTAAAAAATGTTCATGTTGCTGTTCAAGAAGCTGCAGATCGGATTGTTTTTCTAAGAAAAATTGTTCCGGGAAGTACAGATAAAAGTTACGGTATTCATGTGGCCCGTCTTGCTGGTCTTCCTACTTCTGTTCTTAAAAGAGCCCATGAAATTCTCCATAAACTAGAAGGAAATGACTTGAACACTCCAGAGTCTCCTCCTTCTAAAGCTCAAGAACAGCTCTCTTTTTTCGCAGCCGCCCCATCCAATCGGGAAGTTGAGCTAGAAGCCTTCGCAAATGAACTCAAAAAACTGAAAATTGATGCAATGACTCCACTTCAAGCTCTTCAGAAACTGAGCCAGTGGAAAAAGAACTTTTCTTTATAAGGAAGGTCACACAAAATTCTAGTCGATTAAGACTTCTGCTACAATTTCTCGATGCTGCGTATTGTCGATCCCGTCAACCATGGTGATCTCTTTTTTTAGTTAAAATTTGAGAGAGAACGATGATAGAGCGAGGAATAAAATAATAAAATCATTAACATGGAAGCATGACCGAAATCAATTTAGAATCTCTACCCAAAGAGCCGGGCGTCTATCTTATGAAAGATGGGGCGGGAAGGATTCTCTACATTGGAAAAGCAAAGCAGCTGCGCCGAAGAGTAAAACAATATTTTGTCCCTGGACGCGATGGGCGGATGATGGTTCCCTTTCTAACCTGCCAAGTCAAGGATATAGAAACCCTTGTCACTTTCTCCGAAAAAGAAGCCCTTCTTCTTGAAAATAATCTGATCAAACAACACCAGCCCAAATATAACGTCTTATTAAAAGATGATAAGACATTTATCAGCTTAATCATCAATCATAAACATCAATGGCCGATGATCAAAGTCACTCGCTATCGAGGCAGACCCAAAAATCATGCTCTCCATTTTGGTCCCTACACAAGTGCTTCTGCTGCAAGACAAACACTCGATCTCATGACACGCATCTTTAAGTTGCGGCAATGTAGCAACCGTGAGCTTACATCGAGAACGCGTCCTTGCCTTCTTTACTCAATTAAAAGATGTCTTGCTCCTTGTGTCGATAAATGTACTCGAAAAGAGTATGACCAAGAAGTAAAGCATGCGATTGATTTCTTAAAAGGGAAGGATCGCCAAGTGGTGAATCAATTGAAAAAAGAGAGGGACAAGGCTGCTGAAAACCTTGAATATGAACGGGCAGGGGCTCTTCAAAAGACAATGGAACAAATTGAGCATGTCACGCGAGGCCGGCAATCTATTATCCGCTCTAAAGGAAAAGATTGCGATATTTTTGCTCTATACCACGAAGGGACACGCCATATCATTGTAAAGTTGATGTACCGCGAAGGACGTCTCGTTGGAGCAGACCATTTTACATTCATTGAATTAGCTTCAACAGATGAAGAAATTTGGGAGTCTTTTCTTCTCCAACACTATCAAGAAAAGGGCTCACTAGAGGTTCTCCTGCCTATTCAACTCAAACAACAAAAAGCTTTAGAAGACATTCTTTGCGTTTCCTTACATTCTCCCCAAAAAGGAGAAAAATATCACCTTTTAAAGCTTGCTGAAAAAAATGCCAAAGCTCTTTTTACCGACCAACAATCAAAAGAAGAGCTTTTACTCGATCTACAAGAAACATGCGATCTTTCCCGTTGTCCCATTAGGATTGAATGCTTTGATACCTCTAATATTTCGGGGACAGACCTTGTTGCATGTATGGTAGGATTTACGGAAGGAAAACGGGATAAAGAAAAAACGCGTCTTTTTAAAATTACAAAAATCCACAAATCAGATGATTATGGAGCCATGCGAGAGGTGCTGATGCGGCATTACACAAAAGCAAAAGAAAAAGATGAACTTCCCGATCTGACTTTAATCGATGGCGGAAAAGGACAACTCAATGTTGCTTTAGAAGTCTTTAAAGAGCTCGATATAGCAAATGTGGACGTTATCTCTCTTGCTAAAGAAAAGGGGCGCCACGATAAAGGACTCAATTTTGAGAAAATCTTTGTTCCTCACAAAAGAGATCCTTTATTTCTTTCCCCTCGCTCTCCAACTCTTTTCGTTCTCCAACAAATTAGGGACGAAGCCCACCGCGTAGCTATCTCTTACCATCGTAAAAGACGGAGCAAAAGACTGATTCACAACGAGCTTGATGAGATTCCTGGAATCGGACAAAAAAAACGAAACCTCTTGCTTAAAAATTTTGGGAGTGTAAAACAAGTTAAAGGAGCCACGAAAGAGGCCCTAAAAAAAATCGCTGGGTTAAACAGCCGCGATATTGATGCAATCATTAAGTTTCAACGAAAGTGAATAAAAATGGGTTTTGGTATCCTAAACGGTGTGCTAAAATAGCTCCCAGTTCTTCTTGTACTTTCTCAAAGAAATCTTCCTCTTTTTCTTGAGGAAGTGAGAGGATCACCTCAATCATTGACTTTCCTTTGATTGCAATAGCGTTTACAATATTCTGACCTGGGAAAAGTGTTGTAAAATAAGTGGAAACAAAATCGCGAATCACTTTTTCATCGACCTTAATCTTTGTCCCTTGCATCTCAAGTTGAAAATAGCAACGTCGATTCATCAAATAGAGGACCGTGAATAGCAACGTACCAAATCCAACCAATGCCCCTCCGATCGCAAAACAAAAATTTGGGGGGTGGATGAGCATATTCACTAATTGAATACGAAAATAATCAGCATAAGGAAGAGCTATAAAAAGAGCACCCGTTCCAAAGATGAGAAAGGTCACAAAAAAATGAACGGCTGAAAAAAAGAGATTTCCAGAGCGCATTTCTTTCTCCCTAACTAAAACTCTTCGGCGCTAAATTCTTCGGCTTCTTTTTCTATTTCCTCTTCGACCATCTTCTCGAAAGGTTCATCAGCAAGTAGAGCTTTAAAGACCACATGAACAACAGAAACATGAAGCCCTGTAACCTTGCACACTTCTGTCGCAATTTTTGTTTGGATTTCTTCAGCTTTCTGAGGAATAGAAATTCCATGAGCAATATTGATTTCAACTTTAATGCTTACGGAGTGATTCTTCGAATCTTGTTCGACATGGATTCCCTTAATGCGCTCATTTCCTTCCCGTCCAAGGAGGTTGTCGAGAAGGGTTCCTTCGAGAAGAGCCACTCCTTCAATCTCTACTAAGCATTTAATGACAATTGCTTGGAAAACACGGGTTTCAATATCCCGGATAAAAACAGTATCTGCAAACGTAAGTTCTTTTGTGTCGAGTTCTTTAAACTGATTGTGCACGTTTTTCCTACCTGATTAATGAGTTTTCCTAAGTTTACCTTAAGCGAATCTATATAGCCAAGAAAAGATTACGCACCATAAAAGTTGCTTGAGCCAACACTCCTGCATCAGTCCAGCGTTTCTTCGATACGCATCATGCAGTCCAAACCAAACCTCTTTATCAATAAGACTTTATACTCTCCATTCATAGGTAAAAGCATGTTCTATGCTTTAAAGCAGGCTCCTCGAAAAGGGTAAAATTTTTCAACACAATTTTAATGAGATCCTTGGTAGACTTGAAAAGAACTTATAGGAAAACCATGCATGTATTGTTTTGTCTCATTTCATGGGCGTTGATTGGGTATCTTTGCTCAAGAATCGCACAAAATAAAGGAAGAAATCCTATGATCTGGTTTTGTCTAGGTACCAGTTTAGGACTAATTGCAGTAATCCTTCTCTACATTCTTCCACCAAAAATAGCCACGGCTCTTGTAACAGATACGTCATCTGAAAAACAAAGGCAAAACGACACTTCTCCTGACTTATCTTCCAAAGACATGGCAACACGTCCTCCCGAAATTCTCTGGTACTATCTTGACAAAGAAAATAATCAATATGGTCCAATGAGTTTCAATGCCCTTAAAAGTGCATGGAACTGTGAGGAAATCGACCCTTGTACTTATGTTTGGAATGAAAACATGAAAGAGTGGCAACCCCTTGAAACCCTTCCGGAGGCTCTGGAAAATATTCAAACGTAAAAAAAAATCTCCAAAGAAATTTTGGAGATTTTTTAACTCTTAACTTTTTAAAGAAGTGCTACCAAGAAGCTTTTGTCACTCCCGGAATTAATCCTGCATTTGCCATCTCCCGGAAACAAAGGCGCGACAAGCTGAATTTGCGGAGATATCCTCGAGAACGGCCTGTCAACCCGCAACGATTGCGAAGGCGAATTTTTGAAGAGTTTTTAGAAAGTCTATTCAGCTTTTCCTGGGCAGCCATTTTTTCCTCTTCAGATGTGCCGAGATCTCGGACAATTGCTTTCAATTCTTTTCGTTTTTTCCATTTGATGCGAACGAGATGTTCACGTCGCTTTTCTTTTTCAATCATTGCTTTTCTAGCCATATTATTTTTTCCTTGCAGGTCCTTTTTGGCGTTGTTTTCGATTTGGGTCTCTCTTATTAACCACATAAAGACGCCCCCGTCGTCTGACAATTTTATCTCCTTTATTGGGATCTGCTTTAACTGATGCGCGTACTTTCATCATGAATCCTGTGATTTGACAGTGACTCATTACTATACACGTACGAGGAATTTTTGACAACCAATTTTTGTTTGCTTCCTTACGACAATAGCTTTAAATAAAGAAAAAACGCATTTTTGAACGCATTACCTAGGAAAAACTTTTTCAACTTGCTTTAATTACTTACACGCCCTATATTGGTTAGCGTCTTATAAAATTAAATGTTGATGAGTCATGAAACGCACATACCAACCCAGTACACGCCGTCGTAAGAAAACACATGGTTTTCGCTCAAAAATGAAAACGGCTAGTGGAAGAAAACTCATAAATCGAAAGCGACGAAAAGGTCGGAAACATCTAGCAGCGTGAGCTTTAAGCTTTCTCGATTTCAAAGACTCTCAAATAGGCACGACTTTCGAGCTGTTTATCAGGAGGGACGAAGATTTGTCGGAAAACGATTGGTTTTGTTTTACTTAACCGACTTTTTTTCTCGACCTAGACTTGGGATCACGATCACAAGAAAATGGGGAAAAGCCCATGATCGAAACCGGTTTAAAAGAGTTGCTAGGGAGGCTTTTCGAAAACTTTATATTGTTCTTCCAAAGGGACTTATTATCAATATTCATCCCAAAGAGGGATACCGGGATTTAAAACCTGAAGACATAGAAGCTGAACTGAAAAACCTAATCCTCTATATCAAGAAAAATTCAGAGGAACGTTAAGCCAGATTTCCAAGGAATTTTTCTTGATATGGAGCATGAGTAACGATCTGTGGCAAAACTGAATCCGAATCAGCAAAAGGCAGTCACCACAACAGAGGGGCGCGTCCTAATTCTTGCTGGTGCAGGGAGCGGTAAAACCCGTGTCCTTGTCCACCGAATTGCTCATCTTATTCGGGAAAAAAACATTTCCCCCTCTTCAATCTTGGGACTGACGTTTACAAACAAAGCTGCAACTGAAATGCGAGAACGCGTTGCCAAACTCGTTAGAGATCAAGAGGCTAAAGAAGTTTTTCTTTCTACTTTTCATAGCTTTTGTATGCAGATTCTTCGCAAAGAAATTCACCGCCTAGGCTTTACTCATAAATTTACACTTTATGATGAAAAAGATATGCGACGCCTGATTTTACAAGTTGCCTCTGAGATTTACGCAGGAGAAGACCCTTTATTAGAGCCCATTATCGCTGCTATTTCCTCCCTAAAAAGTAAGGGACTAAGGACAGAACAGCTTCCCAAAAATAGCGATCCCAAACAAGACGTGTTTATTAAAGAGATATATGAAGCGCTACGTATTGCGATGCGCGCTTATAACGCGCTTGATTTTGATAGTTTGTTAACTTTGACAGTCGAGCTTTTTGAAGCATTTCCCGATGTTTTGGAAAAATATCAAGAGCGGTTCCGCTACATTATGATCGATGAGTATCAAGATACCAATCCCATTCAGTATCGCCTTGCCTTTCTTCTCTCAAAAAAATATGGAAATCTTTGTGTTGTTGGAGACGATGACCAATCGATTTATGCCTGGCGTGGAGCAGAAATTGAACATATCCTTAGCTTTCCCGCAGAAGCAACAATCAAGCTGGAACAAAACTACCGCTCTACATCACATATCTTGAATGCAGCAAATGCTGTTATCCGCAACAATGTTCACCGTCATGATAAGATTCTCCAAACCAATGCAAATGCCGGTAAAACGCTCGAGATTTTTAATGCCCCAACTGAACAAGATGAAGTCGATGCTGTGATCGAGCGTCTCTTGAAGCTTAAAGAAGAAAAGAATTATCGCTGGAAGGAAATAGCAATCCTCTATCGCTCCAATCATTTAGCCCGTGCTTTTGAACTTTCTTTAATGCAGACTGTATGGAGAGATGGGGGGCAATGGGCCCGAGGAATTCCCTATCAAGTCTTTGGTGGAATGGAGTTTTTTGAGAGAAGTGAAATCAAAGATCTGATGGCATATCTTCGTCTTATTTCAAACCCCAGAGATCAAAAAGCTCTCCTTCGGATCATCAACTATCCAAGAAGAGGAATTTCTGATAAAACCCTTGATACGATTACCCAGTTTAACAGAAGAGAAAAACTTCCTCTTTTAAAGGTCATGAGAAAAATAGCTAAGGGTGGTCATCCAGAACTTACACTGACTTCAAGGGGCTCTCAAGGGATTAAAAACTTCATGGCCTTATATGACGAAATGGTCCAGAAGTTTGACACTGTTTCACTGTCTGAAGGGCTTAAGTGGTTGATTGAAAAGGTCAATTATAAGGATGCTATCTTCGCAGAAGTAAAAAGTGATAAGATGCGTGAACTCAAATGGGAAAATGTTCAAGCCTGTATTTCTGCCCTGCAAACTTATGAAAAAGGAGAAAAGACTTCCCTGCACGATTTTCTCTCTTCAACGATGCTCGATCATCGAAAGTACGACAAAAAGGATCGATTTAGGGATGATCAATTGAATATAATGACTTTTCATAGCGCTAAGGGGCTAGAATTTCCAGCAGTCTTTCTGGTTGGATTAGAAGATCACTTAATCCCTCATAGGAAAAGCCAAACAAAAGAAGGTATTGAAGAGGAACGCCGACTTCTTTATGTTGCAATCACTCGAGCTATGGAAACACTTTGCTTGAGCATGTCTCGCAAAAGATCCCATCATGGAAAAATGGTTCGTTGCAATCCTTCGCGCTTTTTGTTTGAGATTCCTAAGGATATTTTAAAGGTAACAGCTTGGAAATCATCCCAAAAATGACTTTTCTTTCCTTTGGAAGAAACTTGCGCATGTTCTAAAGCTTTCTCATTTTGCTCTTGATCTATCATGGATAGGGTTACAAACATGAAAGGAAAAAGGCAACGGGATAAATAAGCAAAAGATGGGTCACGGAAGTAAAAGCAGCTTCTACCGAATAGGAGCTGCTTTTTTATAGATTAATAACTTGAGAAAGCAAAGTCGAGGATATCCTCTTCTTCGGTATCGACAAACTTCTTCACACGCTTCTTATAGTCATGAAAACCGGTTCCCCCAGGAATCATATGACCCATAATGAGGTTAGCTTTAAAGTCGAGAAGGTAATCTGTCTTTCCTTCACAAGCGGCATCGGCAAGAACACGTGTTGTTTCTTGGAATGACGCCGCTGAAACAAAAGACTCTGTTCCAAGCGAGGCTTTTGTAATCCCAAGTAAAACAGGAGCTGCTTGCGCGGGTTTCCCACCTTTTTCAACAACTTTTGCGTTTTGTTCGTGGAAAGTCTTTTTATCGATATTCTCTCCATAAAGGAATGTGGTATCACCAGGATCGGTCACACGGACTTTCTGGAGCATTTGACGAGCAATAATTTCAATGTGCTTGTCATTAATGTCTACCCCTTGAAGGCGATAAACCTCTTGAACTTGATTCACAAGATACTTTTGAAGTTCACGCACACCACAAACATCTAGAATTTCTTGTGGAACAACCAGACCCTCTGTCAGTTGCTGACCTTTGATCACCACATCTCCACGTTGAACAATCAGATGCTTTGTAAGAGGAATAAGGTGCTCTTCTTCCATTCCAGTATCTTCATCTTTAACAACAACAATCCGCTTACTTTTTTGAACACCTTTGAAGTCGACAATACCATCGAGTTTTGCAATTTCTGCAGCATCACGAGGACGACGCGCCTCCACAAGCTCTGCAACACGCGGCAGGCCTCCAGTAATATCCTTTGTCTTAATCGCGCCGCGAGGAAGACGAGCTAAGATATCCCCGGCATGCACTTTATCTCCTTCACTTACGGAAATAATCGCACCTGATGGAATAGCATACGTTCCAATAAGCTCTTCAAAGTCTTTATCAGCATAGATAACGACCTGAGGATGAAGTTCTCCTCGGTGCTGACGAACGATGAGTTCTGTCTGACCCGTTTGCTTATTGCTGTTTCTCGCCGTTGAAATCCCTTCTACGAGATCTTCATATTTTACAAAACCAGGTTTTTCACAGATAATGGGGATGTTGTGCTGTTCCCAATATCCAATCCGGTCTCCCATCTTCACCTTTACACCGTCTTCAAGTGCTATTTGTGTACCTAGCTCAATATCAAAGGTTTGGAGAGGTTCAATCGATTTTGTTCCCAGGAGCTTTTTATACTCTTCAAGAACGCGCTCTTCATCACGTACGACATGAAGGAACCCATTTTTATTGAGTGCTAAATGCATCCCTTCACTATTTTTTACAGTGCGAAGGCCGTCATAAACTAAAATTCCTTCATGCTCACCAATAAGATCTGGGGTTGCATGAGCAGATGCAATGCCTCCTAAATGGAAGGTGCGCATTGTCAGCTGCGTTCCTGGTTCACCAATCGACTGTGCTGCAATAATCCCTACAGCTTCACCCATAGCAACTTTTCGTCCATTTGCAAGATTCACACCATAACATTGAGAACAAACTCCACGTTTTGCTTCACATGTCAGGGTTGAGCGAATTTTAACAGATTCAATTCCAGCATCATCGATCGCTTCCGCTTGTGCACCGGTCAAAATGTCTCCGGCTTTGGCAAGAATCTTTGTTTGATCTCCTGGCATATAGATATCATCACAAACAGTTCGTCCATAAAGACGATCCTTAAGAGGGAGGAGCTCTTCTTGACATTGTTTAATGGCAGAGACCTCAATTCCATTCAAGGTTCCACAGTCTTGTTCCGTTGCAAGAACATCTTGAGCTACATCGACCAAACGGCGTGTTAAGTAGCCCGAGTCAGCTGTTTTAAGTGCGGTATCGGCAAGACCTTTTCGGGCGCCGTGAGAAGAAATGAAGAACTCGAGCACACTGAGACCTTCTCGGAAGTTCGCAGTAATCGGAGACTCAATGATTTCCCCTGATGGCTTCGCCATCAGTCCACGAAGTGCTCCAAGCTGTTTCACCTGAGATTTGTTACCTCTTGCTCCAGAATCCATCATTAAATACAGTGGATTGAGCATTGTTGCCTCTTCAGGTTTTGAAATCATCTTGAAAAGTTGGTTAGCTAAAATCTCTGAAATATCTGTCCAGATACTAATGATCTTCGAGTGACGCTCACCTTCTGTAATCACACCATCTTCATACTGTTTAATCACAACAGCCACTTTTTTCTGTGTATCCCGAATGATCTTTTGTTTATCAGCAGGGATTGCAATATCCTTTACACCCATTGAAAGGGCTGCTTTTGTTGCGTGAGAAAAACCAAGATTCTTGAGACAATCTAAAAATTTGACAGAGGCTTCGAGACCAGCTTTCTTATAGGTACTAAGGACAAGTTCCGACATTTTCTTCTTTCGAAGAGCATAGTTCTGGAATCCAAGTTCCTTAGGAACAATTGTATTGAAAACAACACGTCCAGGTGTTGTTTCAATCACTCCAGAGTCTAGTCGTAGCTTGATCTTTTCATGGGTATGCAAGCCTAACCCATAATCATCAAACCGTATATTTTCTTTGCCTTCTTCTGCAAACCAGTTATAGCTTCCTGAGCCGTAAAGAGCGTGAAGAACTTCCTGAGAAGAACCAAAAACTTTGGTTTGCTTTCCATGATCTTCAGGCGAATAAATCGGATCATGCATTAAGTAATAAAGACCTAGAATCATATCTTGTGATGGAACAGCAGCCGGTTTTCCTGAAGATGGCAGGAAAATATTATCAGGAGCCATCATCAGCAGTTTGGCTTCTAATTGGGATTCCACAGAAAGCGGGACGTGAACCGCCATTTGGTCACCATCAAAATCTGCGTTAAAGGCTGTGCAAACCAGTGGATGGATGCGAATCGCCTTACCTTCAATAAGAACAGGTTCGAAAGCTTGGATCCCTAATCTATGCAAAGTCGGCGCACGGTTTAAGAGAACAGGGTGCCCTTTAATAATCTCTTCAAGAACATCCCAAACTTCTGGGTCTGCTCGCTGAATCATTTTTTTAGCCGAACGGATCGTGTAAACAAGTCCTCGACTTTTCAATCGTTTTATAATAAATGGTTCAAATAGTTCGAGAGCCATCTTTTTGGGAAGACCGCACTGATTAAATTTAAGTTCGGGACCGACAATGATCACCGAACGCCCTGAATAGTCCACCCTTTTACCAAGAAGGTTTTGACGGAAACGTCCTTGCTTCCCTTTGAGCATTTCGGAGAGCGCTTTCAACGGGCGGTTTCCAGCACCCATTACAGGGTGCCCATGACGCCCATTATCAAAGAGGGCATCGACCGCCTCTTGAAGCATCCGTTTTTCATTGCGAATGATTACATCGGGAGTCTTAAGCTTTAAGATCGATTTTAGACGATTATTACGATTGATGACTCTCCTGTAAAGATCGTTCAAATCTGAAGTTGCAAACCTTCCACCATCTAATGGAACCAAAGGACGTAGATCCGGTGGAATCACAGGAATACATGAAATCACCATCCAGTCTGGATTGTTTGTTGAAGAAGCAAAGCTCTCAATAATTTTTAATCGTTTGGCAAGTTTCATTCGAGCTTGCATTGAACGTGTTTTACGGAGCTTTTCTTTTAGCTCGGCTATCAATGTAATGAGGTCTTCTTTTTCAAGAAGCTCACGAACAGCATCTCCACCTATACTTGCCTTAAATGCATCCAGGCCCCACTTCTCTTGCGCTTCACGAATTTCGTGATCATTGAGAAGCTGCTTTTTTTCAAGAGTTGTACTGCCAGGATCGGTCACAACATATTCTTCATAGTAAATCACTCGTTCCAAATCTGAAACGGACATCCCGAGGATATTCCCGATACGAGAGGGCTGAGACTTAAAGAACCAAATGTGAACAACAGAAGTGGCAAGTTCAATATGAGCCATTCGCTCTCGTCGGACTTTTGAGAGGGTAACCTCTACACCACAACGATCACAAATGATTCCTTTATGTTTAATCTTTTTATATTTTCCACAGGCACATTCCCAATCACGTGTGGGACCAAAAATCTTTTCACAAAAAAGCCCACCTTTTTCAGGTTTGAACGTCCGGTAATTAATCGTCTCAGGTTTTTTGATCTCTCCTCGTGACCATTCGTTGCGCACGACATCGTCAGAAGCGATCTTGATGGTTAGTTTATCAAATTGAGAATCATGAAATTCATCTTCTTGCATGAAATTTCTCCAGGGAGCTCCTTTAAATTATAGTTCTTCAGCTGCGCTTTCTGCGCGGACATCAAGACATAAACCTTGCATCTCTTTCACGAGGACATTAAATGACTCAGGCGTCCCAGCTCTCAAGGTATTGTCTCCTTTCACAATCGATTCATAAATATGGGTACGACCGGAAACATCATCTGATTTCACAGTGAGCATTTCTTGAAGGAGGTGGGCGGCACCATACGCTTCTAAAGCCCACACCTCCATCTCTCCAAATCGTTGACCACCAATCTGAGCTTTACCACCAAGAGGTTGCTGTGTGACAAGTGAATAAGGGCCAATCGCACGAGCGTGAATCTTATCGGCAACAAGGTGAGAGAGTTTAAGCATGTAAATGTAACCCACAACGACGGGATTATCAAATCGCTCTCCGGTACGTCCATCATAGAGATAGCTTTTTCCTGTCTCAGAATAACCATGTTCCTTCATCATTTCCCAAATGCGGTCTTCTGGGAATCCTTCAAAGACAGGACTCTTTACATAAATGCCTGACTTCCTAGCTACAAGACCTAAGTGAGTCTCAAGAAGCTGTCCCATATTCATCCGAGACGGAACCCCAAGAGGATTAAGGATAATTTCAATGGTTTGTCCATCTGGGAGATAAGGCATATCAGCTTCTGGAACGATGTTAGAAACCACACCTTTGTTACCATGGCGCCCAGCCATTTTATCGCCCGCTTGGAGTTTACGCTTAGTTGCAATGTAAACTTTCACCTGGCGAATCACACCTGGATCTAATTCTATGTCTCCTTTACGCATGTGCTCCACTTCTGATTTATGCTCTACATGAAGCTGTTTAATGGCAGTTTCATGCTCTGTTAGGATTTTTTTAAGCGCATCATAAGTATCATTTTGAGGCAGAATTAAATGATCAGGATTTTCTGACTCAAGCAGCTCGAGCATTTCCTGAGTAATTTTATCCCCTTTTTTGATGAGAACATCACCAGTCATGCGGTGCATGATGGACTCAGGAGCTTCGTCACCAAGAAAAAGGGCTCCAAGTTTTTCGTGGAATTGCATCAGGATATCTGTTTCTTTTTCTTTAAACTCAAGGTGTACATCTTTAATTCGCGTTGCTTCTTCAACAAGTTCGTCATCTGTTTTAGAAAGGCGATCGCGACGACTGAAGACTTTGACATCCATAACGACCCCTTCAGTTCCTGGAGGCGCTATAAGAGATGCATCTTTTACGTCTGCAGCTTTTTCACCAAAGATTGCTCTTAAAAGCCTTTCTTCTGGCGACAGCTCGGTCTCTGACTTAGGGGTAATTTTCCCGACAAGAATATCGCCCGGTTTAACATCTGCTCCAACACGAATAATTCCATCTTCACCAAGATCAGCGAGAGCTTCCTCAGAAACATTTGGAATATCACGCGTTATTTCTTCTTTTCCAAGTTTTGTGTCTCGAGCTGTAAGCTCAAACTCTTCGAGGTAAACCGATGTATAGGCATCTTCTTTAATCAATTTTTCTGAGATGATGATCGCGTCTTCATAGTTGTAGCCACACCAAGGCATGAAGGCAACCAAGACATTCTTTCCAAGGGCTATTTCTCCTTTATCAGTTGCAGGACCATCAGCAATAACATCTCCTGCAATGATTTCAGCCCCAACAGTGCATAGAGGCGTCTGATTAATCAATGTTCCGGTATTTGATCGCATGAACTTTTTAAGAGTATAGGTCTTCTTATTCATCCGGTTTGCTTTAGGAGCAACAACAATTTTGTAACCATCCACATATTCAACTATGCCGTCTTCCTCAGCAAGCAAAACGGCTCCAGAATCACGCGCAGTGCGTCTTTCTAGCCCCGTTGCCACAAGAGGAGCATCAGTCTTAAGAAGAGGTACGGCTTGACGTTGCATATTCGATCCCATAAGAGCGCGGTTCGCATCATCATGCTCAAGGAAAGGAATCAATCCTGTGACAACAGAAACCAGTTGTTTAGAAGAAACATCCATATGAGTCACTTTTTCTGACTCAATTTTCAGAGGCTCTCCTCGGTAGCGGGCCCAAACAATGGGTTCATCGAACATGTGATGCTCATCAAGAACAGCTGAAGCTTGTGCAACCACACTTTTTTCTTCTTGATCAGCTGTCATGTATTCGATTTCTTCTGTTACGATCCCATCTCGAACAATCCGATAGGGAGTTTCAATGAAACCAAACTCATTAATCTTTGCAAAAGAGGAAAGAGAAGTAATTAAACCAATGTTTGGTCCTTCTGGGGTTTCAATCGGACAGATTCTCCCATAATGACTTGAGTGAACATCGCGGACTTCAAAACCAGCGCGGTCTCTGTTCAAACCACCTGGTCCTAAGGAAGAAAGACGTCTTTTGTGCGTCAATTCAGCGATAGGGTTGGTCTGGTCCATAAATTGCGATAACTGGGAGCGGCCAAAGAAATCTTTAAGAACTCCAGCCAGACCTTTTGCTGAAACCAGTTTCCCAGGGGTTAGTGTATCCGAAGAAAAATCAAAGAGGTTCATTCTCTCTTTAATGATTTTCTGCATACGAGCAAGACCGATGCGGCATTGATTTTGAATCAATTCTCCAACTGAGCGAACGCGGCGATTGCCGAGGTGGTCGATATCATCGATGTAGGCACCTTCGCTGCCCTGTTTAAGCTTGATTAGATATTTAAGCGCATCGACAATATCCTCTTTTTTTAGTGTGACGACTTCGAGATCTTCATCAGTCGTTTCTCTTCCAATCTTTCGGTTGAGTTTATAGCGACCTACACGCCCTAAATTATACCATTTTGGGTCAAAGAACAGGCGCATGATGGTTGAACGAGCATTTGAAAGCGTTGCGGGTTCACCAGGTCGAATTTTTCTGTAAAAATCTTTGAGCGCAGACTCGTACGAATCAGTGGGATCCTTTGCCAGCATTTTAATAATAGGACTCGTTTCGTCAGCATCTTCTGCTATACGCACTGCATTTATTCCTGCATCAAACATCCGCTTAAGCATTGCAGTCGTTAGTTTTTCAGAAGCTTTTCCAAAAATAACTCCCGTATTTTCATCTAATACGTCTTCGGCAAGAATTTTACCGACTAATTTGGGAAAGTCTTTGTCGGATTTGATTTTCACTCTGTAGGTATTAAAGAACTCTTCAATGATGTCTACATCGGAAGAGTACCCGAGTGTTCTGATAAACGATGTTGCGAGAACCTTGCGTCTACGTTTTTTCCGATCAACATAAACATAAATGAGGTCATTAATGTCGAAAGAGGCTTCGAGCCAGCTTCCACGATACGGAATGATGCGGAGAGAATATAAGACGTTTCCTTTTGAGTGTTTTTCTTGCTCAAATGAAACGCCAGGAGAGCGATGAAGTTGCGAAACAATGACCCGCTCGGCTCCATTGATAACAAACGTACCGGGCTCAGTCATTTTGGGGATTGTTCCCATGTAAACTTCTTCTTCCTTAATTCCAGTCTCATCGGTCAATCTAAATTTCGCCTTTAGGGTTACATTGTATGTAATCCCTCTACGAATACATTCATCTGGTGAATATTTAGGCGCACCTAGACTGTAAGATAGGTACTCTAGAACGGTTTTTTCGTCGTAAGATTTAATAGGAAAGATCTCTCTAAAAACTTCCTCCAGTCCCGTATTCTCACGCTCATGGGGTAGTTTATCTTCTTGGAAAAACTGACGGAAAGATTTAACCTGAATTTCTATTAAGTTTGGAAGATCGATAATTTCTTCTCGGCCTCTAAAACTCACCCTATTTGGGGGTCTTTTTAGCATGAAAATGCCTCCATGAAAGTTGTGGTACTTCGTGTTTATGATCGCATAGTGTTACATGAGCTAGAAGCAGAAACCTGCGCTAGATTTCTGCTATTCATTTAAGGATTTTAGTTTAAAGCAGCTTTTAAACACCCTTAAGTGTAACCTTTGCACCTATATCAGTAAGCTTTTTCTTGATATCTTCAGCCTCAACCTTGGGAGCACTTTCTTTAAGGACCTTCGGCGCTCCTTCAACAAGCTCTTTAGCTTCTTTAAGCCCCAATCCTGTCACTTCTCTAACAACTTTGATGACAGCAATTTTTTTATCAGCTGAAAATTCTTCAAGAGTGATTTGGAAATCTGTTGCTTCCTCAGCAGCGGCCTCTTTACCATCTGCACCTGCTGCAGGAGCCATCATTACAGGTCCACCTGTAGCGGCTTTTACATCCCATTTTTCTTCAAGAGCTTTCTTTAGCTTAGAAAGATCTAAAACTGAAAGTTCACTTAGCGTATCTACGAGCTTTTCCACGTTTTGTTCCTGTGTTGGCACGGTTATATTCCCCTTTGCGTTTATTGTTCTGATTCTTTTTTCTGAACCTGTTGGTCCATACAACTGACAACTCCTGTCATTACACCTTCCATGACCGAAACAAGCCCTGAAAGTGGTGCTTCTAAAACTCCTAAGAATTCAGCTCTCATTTGCTCTTGGCTTGGCAATGCTGAAATCTCTTTTAAGTCATTAGGAGAGCACATCTTTCCTTCAAATTGCCCACCCAATACATCGAGAAGTTTGTCATTTTCTTTCTTAAATTTATAAACTGCTTTTGTAGTAGCAATGGTATCCTTGCCTGAGTAGACAATACCAATATGCCCTTTAAGTATTTCTTTATCAATTTCAATGCCGGCTTCTTTTGCAGCCTTTAAGAACACTCTCTTCTTTACTATGCAAAAAAGGCCGCCACTATCAATGATTGACATTCGGAAGTCTGACGCAGTATTAGGGTCGATCCCTTGATAACTAGTGATTACAAAACCGTTCGGTTGATTAAGCTTGTCTTTAATCTCATCTAGGAGAAACTGTTTTTCTTTACGCATATTTCTTTATTCCCTAACTAAGAGCCATTGAATTAATATCTATTTTCAGTCCAGGCCCCATCGTTGAAGATAGGAAAAGTGAACATAAATACTGCCCCTTTGCGGTAGCTGGCTTCGCCTTTAAAATTGCATTTAAGAGTGACTCAATATTTTCAACAAGTTGATCCTTGGTAAAAGAAAGTTTGCCAACTAGATTATTAACAACACTGTTTTTATCAACTTTAAATGCAATTTTTCCTTTCTTTAAATCTTCTACAGCCTTTTTTACATCTGTTGCAACTGTTCCTGCTTTTGGTGTAGGCATTAATCCTCGAGGCCCAAGAATTTTCCCAAGTTTACCGACTTCGCGCATCATGTCAGGAGTAGCAACAATCGCGTCAAAATCTGTCCATCCACCCTTTATTTTATCAATCAGCTCTTGATCACCTGCACGATCAGCGCCAGCACTGAGTGCTTCCTTTACTTTATCACCTCTAGCAAAAGCAATCACACGGATTGTTTTGCCCGACCCATGAGGTAAAAAAACAGTGCTTCGGATTTGCTGATCAGATTTTTTGGGATCCACGCCAATTCTAAGAGCAATTTCTACAGATTCATCAAATTTTGCCGTGGGCACTTTCTTGAGAACTTCCACAGCAGCACCAAGTGCGTAGCTTTTTTCTTTATCTACTAGTTCCTGTGTTTTTTTAAATTTTTTACTTCTTTTCGTCATTTCTTAGCCCTTTATGATATCCACGCCCATAGATCTAGCAGTTCCTTCAACAATTCTCATAGCAGCATCCATGGATCGAACCCTAAGGTCTGGTTTCTTCTTTTCAGCAATTTTTTTTATTTGCTCTTTTGTGAGTGTACCCACTTTATCTCTATTAGGAACGCCAGACCCCTTTTCAATTCCCAGTTCCTTTAAGATCATCTTTGCCATTGGGGGCTGTTTCGTAATGAAAGTAAAGCTTTTATCGGTAAAAACTGAAATTTCAACAGGAAGGACATCGCCTACCTTGTCTTGAGTCCTAGCATTGTAGTCCTTGCAGAAAGCCATAATGTTTAACCCAGCAGCACCAAGTGCGGGTCCAATAGGTGGCGCAGGGCTTGCTTTGCCTGCAGAAATTTGTAGTTTAATTTTCTTTTCTAGTTTCTTCGCCATGACTTTTCCTTATTCTATTTCTGCATCGATCGGTGCTTCTTCAACTTGCCAAAACTCTAGATCATCAACGCGAGTATCACGACCAAAAATGGAGACCATGACACTGAGTTTTCCCTTATCATGATTGACCTCTTCGACTGTTCCCATAAAATTAACAAAGACACCATCTGTAATTTTAATGTTTTCACCGACTCGAATCTTATTTTTGTAGGCAACCTCACCTTGTCGAGCTTGTAAGTCGTGTAGAATCTCAGCAACTTTTGCCTCAGATAAAGGAACGGGTTTACCACCTCCTAGAAAATCAATAACTCCGTTTGTTTGCTTGACATACATCCAGGATTCATTTGTTAGTTTCATTTTGACTAGAGCATAGCCGGGCCAAAGACGTTTTTCACTGATTTTTTGTTCACCACGCTTGACTTCAGCAACATTTTCAGTTGGCACGATGACTTCAAAAACACTATCAATCATACCAGCTGAAGCGCGATTATCTTCAAGATTCTTTTTAACTTTTTTCTCTTGCCCCGATATAACCTGAATAACAAACCATTGACCTTCCATACTCAAATTAAGCTCCTATTGATCGCACAAGATTCCCAATTCCATCTAGGATCAGGCGAATGAACAAATCCACAAGATAAATACCAATTCCCAGGACAAAAATCGATCCGATAACAATTTTTCCGCAGGTTTTAAGTTCGTCTTTACTGGTCCAGGAGACTTTCTTCATTTCTTCTTTCATATCTTGAAAGAATTTTCCCTTTCCTTTCCCTTTTTTTTTCTTTATGGCGTTCAAGCCTACTATTTTTTGTGAAACCATCATATTTGGTTTTTTCTTCATTGAGTCCTAATTTGTTCTTACAAGCAAGCCTTCAAGGGGCTTTCTATAACCGAGTGCGGAGGGATTCGAACCCCCGACCGGCGACTTTGGAGATCGCTGCTCTACCAACTAAGCTACACACCCAAACTGCTTTTTTGAGCACTTGTAAAGAGGCTTAGTTTTTAGCCTCTTTACATCAATTGCTTTATGCGATTACTCGATAATCTTGGTAATTGTTCCAGCACCAATCGTTCTACCACCTTCACGGATGGCAAAGCGCATTCCTTCTTCCATTGCTACAGGGCTAATCAATGCACCGGTCAATTCTACATTATCTCCAGGCATGACCATCTCAGTTCCTTCTGAAAGGGTTACTGTTCCAGTCACATCTGTTGTTCGGATGTAAAACTGGGGACGATATCCAGTGAAAAATGGCTTGTGTCTACCCCCTTCTTCCTTCTTAAGGATATAGACTGTTCCCTTAAACTTGGTATGAGGTGTGCATGAACCAGGAGCAGCAAGAACCATCCCCCTTTCGATATCATTTTTCTCAACACCACGAAGAAGAACACCAACGTTTTCTCCAGCGCGCGCGTCATCGAGTTGTTTATTAAACATTTCCAATCCTGTTGCAACACTCTCACGCGTATCGCGAAGACCAACAATCTCAATTTTATCATTAAGTTTAATAATCCCTTTCTCTACACGCCCCGTTGCAACAGTGCCTCGTCCAGAAATGGAGAAAACATCCTCAACTGGCATAAGAAAAGGCTTGTCAACTTCACGCGCAGGTGTTGGGATCTTTTCATCAACAGCTTTCATGAGCTCATCAATGCTTTTTTCCCACTCTACATTGCCTTCAAGAGCTTTTAACGCAGATCCACGGATGATAGGGCAATCTTTGTAACCTTGAGCTTCTAACATTTCGCCAATTTCCATTTCAACGAGTTCTACAAGCTCTTCGTCCTCTTTGCTGATTTGGTCCATTTTATTAAGAAAGACGACAATAGATGGCACTCCCACCTGTCTAGCGAGAAGAACGTGTTCTTTTGTTTGTGGCATCGGTCCATCTGTTGCACCTACAACAAGAATCGCACCGTCCATTTGAGCTGCACCCGTTACCATGTTCTTGACATAGTCGGCGTGTCCAGGACAGTCTACGTGAGCGTAGTGACGGTTATCAGTTTCATATTCAACGTGGGTTGAATTAATTGTGATCCCACGCGCCTTCTCTTCAGGACTGTTATCAATGGAGGCGTAATCACGAAGCTTTGCTCCACCCTTTTTTGCAAGGTGTGAAGTAATTGCCGCTGTTAAAGTTGTCTTACCGTGATCGACGTGCCCAATAGTCCCAATATTCACATGGGGCTTGTTCCTTTGAAATGCTTCTTTAGCCATTGTAGTTATCCTCCGCTTAGGCTCCTATCATATATCAATTTCAATTTAGCTGTATTTTCTATGCCCAGAATAGGAATTGAACCTACGACCTTTTGCTTACCATGCAAATGCTCTACCCCTGAGCTATCTGGGCACTTTAACTTAAGAGTTAACTTCCTATTTCATCTTGATTTCATAACGTGAGATGAAATAAAACAGCGTATACACTTACAGTTTTCCGGCGAGTGCATTAGAGCTTAACTACGAGCAAAAAAAAATGCAACCATTAATCTAGTAGTTGCAATCTTTTTTTCCACACTCTTTTTTCTTAAGAATTAAGCAAAGCTATCATTAGACTTAAAAAATTTCTTTTTTTTACCCTGGATTTTCATCTTTAGAGCCAAGCCAACGAAAGAGGAAACTATATTTTTAGCATCTTCTTTTTGTTGAATTTACCTGAGCCTGACAGGCTTTTAATCTAAAAAAACTTAAAGAGTGGGATAAGCAATCAAAAGTTTGCGTAGAATCTTGCAACAACCGAACAAAGACAACCATTTAACCAAATATCCAAAACACTTAGCAAAGGAAACGGTTTGCCTTTCCTACATCTAAAGTTTCAAGCTCGGATTACATGAACTAAGTAAGAGTTCATGTAAAGGACTTTTTCAAAAATGGGCATCAGATGGAGCAATTGTAAGATAAAGATTTATCTTTGACGATAGATGATCCGCGCTTTTGATAAATCGTAAGGAGACATTTCAACTTTAACAGTATCTCCCACAAAAACACGAATATTACGCATACGCATTTTTCCGCAAAGGTGTGCGTGGACAGTCATTCCATTTTCCAGGGCCACTCTGAATGTCATATTTGGGAGAAGTTCTTCTACGGTCCCTTCTAGCTTAATCGTGTCTTCTTTTGACATATTCTTTTTCGTTTCTATCTGTTCAATGCCCAGATCATATATAAAAGCTTATTTTATCCAAAGGAAAAAATTTTTGATAATAATTATATTAAATATGGATAAATCAATAACAAAGTTAGAAAAATTATGGAACTCATAGCGGCTATCCAAAATCACTCTGGGCAAGGCTAGGAGCCTTCTTCTGACTACCGATACCAAAAATATTCAAAGATAAAATCTTTAGATATAGTAAATTTCGATATGGTCAGAGAGAAGGTTTATAAAATAGGCGCTATCCTTCTCAATGAGATCGCTGCTCCAACTGCAGTTGGAGTCCTCGCAATCCTGGGGCTATCCTTATTCTTGCAGGATTAATGGCTAGCTTAGCCCTCGATAAGAGGAAGCAAGCATCTACCGACGCATGTTCTACTGATAACTTTGGTTCATGAGAAACTAATAGTTACCTTGAATCTTTTCAAGGGCAAGCCTTGGACCTCTACTCAAATAGCTTCTACACCCATTTAGATCAGCCAAAAAGAAATTAGACAGTTTGCAAACTCATCGGTATGGATTCAACAAGCATTGCTCAAGAATTTCTTTCTAAGACCATAAAAGTTGCAGACAGCTAAATGGATTTAAAATTGGGGTACTTTAAAATCAATTTAGCTATAGGTAGTCTTCTAACGCAGAATTTTTTGCCAGCTTTAGTTTGAAAGATGAACCTCCTTCGAATTAAATTTTTTATTTGATTTCTTCAGTTGTTGAACAGATTTTTCAGTCTCTTTTTGAACCCTTTTCTTATAAGACAATGTGATCAACAAGAGACTGAAAACGGTGACAAAAAGTGTGGAATAAAAAAAATATCTTTCATTCGAGATAGGTTCACTGGTGAATAATATAGGCTTAACCTTATAATCTCAGGTATGGAATTTAGTCGTTGTTTAGATAAGCAAAAGAAAATAAAAAAGCATTTCCTTTCTTTAACATCTCAAGAAGAACGGTATCAAAAGATCATTGAATTGGGTCAAAATGCTCCCAAAATGGCTACCGAAGATCAAGTGGAAGAAAACCTCGTAGCAGGCTGTCAAAGCCTCCTATACCTCAAGATTAGATGCCAAAAGGGCAAGCTCTCCCTTCAAACAAGTTCTAATGCTTTGATTTCTGCAGGACTCGCGCAACTTCTAGTCCAGATCTATAATGGTGAATCTCCTGAGGCTATTTTTACACACCCTCCACACTTTTTTAAAGAGATAGGTCTTTTAGAGTCTCTTTCTCCAAGCCGAGCTAATGGCCTTAAGAGCCTTTACCAAAAACTTCAAAAAGAAAGTTTAAAATTTCTTGTCTCCAAGTAATTTTTTCGTATCATTTTCCATTTGATTCCTTCAGTTCTTGAACAGATTTTTCAGCTTCTTTTTGATCACATTGTCCATAACACAAGGGTTCAAGAAAGGTTGAATCTCTCGAATATTCATGAATGGATCTAGCTTTTAATGATAGACACATTGGATGAGAGCAGAAGCCGCCATCACTTTCAAGGTTTGATAAGGTTCTTCTAAAAGCTTTAATAAAAATGGAATGGAGATTTTATCTCCTATGTGTCCAAGCGCTCCTAGAATATTTATTTTCAGTTCACGATCTACAAGGTAATAGGCCTCTTGTAAAATTTCAACCGCATCAGTCTCTCCCCCTACTAGGGCTAGAACAAGGGCTGCTTGGACTCGAATCGTTTTGTCCTCTTCTTTTAGAAGGTCTCGAATCATTTCAAAAGCACCCTCTTCCCCTTCTTTGAGAAGTGTTATAGAAGCTGCATAAGTGATTCCAAAAACATCTTGAGTCAAAAAGCTTTTAACAGCTTCTTCTGCTTGAGGATGTTTTAAAACAGCAAGCATTCCCAGAATTTCTAAGCAGGTTAAACGATCAACCATCGTAGGATATTGAGAAACTTGCGGAATATGGCAAGTCTTTGATGGAGCTAAGACTTTACATAAAGGGTTTTGAGAGGAATCCCACATGAGTTTTCCTTTTCCAAGGATGAGAAAGGTATAGAGAACATCAGAAAATCTTTGATCATCTACTCCTTGACCTATTGTACCGAGAGCAAGATTTGCTTTTACAAAAGGATCTGGAGTCATTTTTAAAACTTTTTCTCCTAAGTGCTTTCCTACAAGACCTATTCTTCCTAAGACAAATGCTGCCAATCGACGCGTAGACTCATCTTTGGAATAAACCCATTTGCGTACAATTTGCAATGCTGTTTCAGGCGCGTACCTCGAAACAATCCAGGCAGCAGTTAATGAAACAGGCGGATTAGGATCCTCAGTTAGATCAATAATTTTTGATAGAATTTCAGGCTTTAATGTTTTTAATCCTAAAAAGTTCAAAGTATTTAGAGCAGCAATTCTTACGTCCGAACAAGGATCTGTGAGAAGCTTTTCAACAAGAAAAGATTGTTCTTTTAGATCGAGATGAGCAACGATTTGGCAAGCTAGATGGCGGAGGCCTGCCCGCTTGGATTCTGAGAGTGTTAGAAGTTCTTGTTCCCCTACTTCATCATAGATATTCACGAGAGAAGCGATTGCTGCTCCTTTTTCTTCTGCAGTCGTTCGTGAATGGATGATCATGCGCTTTAAAGGCTCTTTGACTTCTTTAACTTCCATAGCTCCAAGCGCCTGAATAATCTCTAAACGAACAAACCATATTTTCTCAGAAACTAAGAGTCGTTTTAAGGCATCGATGAGTCTTCCATCGCGGTAGCGAGGAGAAAGTTTAACTGCTATAGTGCGGAGAATTGCATTAGAGGAGCTGAGCCCTCTAAGAAGCATTTCTGTAGCTCTAACATCATCGGTATAATAGGCACTCATTAATGATGCAATACTGACGAGAGATTGAGAAGAATTTTCAAAACGTTCAATGACACCCCAGGCGAGGGTTTCAATAAGATCAGAATCTTGCTCTTTATTATCGAGGTGACTTGAATAAGAAATTGCTTCGGTGTCTTTGCCGTTTTCTGATAAGGCTCTGATATAGACTTTTTTTACCCCCTCTGAGCTGGGATAAATCTGCAAGCTCTTTTCACACTCTTTTTGAGCCGCGGAATAATCATGGATCAAAAGATGAGAATACACTCTTTTTATCGCTTCACTCTCTGAAGCTGAAAGAACTGAAAAACAGAGAAGTACAATTAAATATTTCATGCCACGTCGCCAAGGGATTTTCCACCGATTAAATGAAAATGGAGGTGAAAAACCGATTGTCCTGCCTTAGCTCCAATATTTGTCAGCAATCGATAATTGTCTGCAACATCAAATTTCTTGGAGAGGTCTTGGGCCACATGGATGATTTCTTGAATGATCGAAAGGTCTTCTTTAGGAATCTCTTGAAGACTTGGATATTCTTTTTTAGGAATTAAAAGAAGGTGTACGGGAGCTTTAGGATTGATATCTTTGATAACGATTATTTTTTCATTTTCATAGACTTTATCTGCTGGAAGGTCTCCCTTGATAATCTTACCAAAAATCGTACTCATTTTTTTCTCTTTTGAATGTAGTCCAATGCTTTAAGAGCATCTTCTTTTGTTTCCCAAACGGAGATGAAACGTTTTTTATGACAAAAAACAGCTCCAGAGATTCCCGATTTTTTCTTGAGATCGTCATCTATAAGACCGGCCCATTCTTTTGGCATTGGTACACGGACTTGCATCCGCTTATCATGACTAGGAGGAATTCCTCTAAGCTTCCACTGACTGCCAATGGGCATGACAATGAACTCAGCAGGATGCCTTTTCCCTCCAAGCTCAAAAAAGGATTCGATCCAGGGTATGGACTTTTCAAAAATCATCACCTTTTGTTGTTTTTTCATGACGGTTTGAATCTTGCCGCGACATTCTTGAATGTAGTGATATTTTTCTAAAAGGCGTTTTAAGTAACCGAGACAAAAGTCAACGGCTTGAAAAAATGCGGCATTAAAGACTTTTGCACTTGAATCATGACGAATAGGAACAAAGTTTGCAATCAAGGAAGAAAAAGAACAATGCCCCACCATTGGCGTTGCTTTTCCATTGTCGATTGCATCAACTCCCATCACAAGTGAACGATTAAAATAACTGTAAAGTTTCTTGTCGATGATGTTTTCATCTTTGAGATGTTTTAAGATCATTCCAGCGCTACTTAAAGAACCGTTATAATCTGATTGATGATGATCAAACCGTTTAATTTTAGGCTTATAAACCCCACCCACATCACAAACATACTCACAACTACTTAACTTTTTTACATGACGACTTCGAACAATTTTTTCCTTGTCGATGAGGTTAAAGAGAAGTAATAGCGCACATGCGGTCACTTCATCAGCATGGAAGCTCCCATTATGAGTTCCAAAACTACGGAGTCTGATTGGGGGTTTTTCCATAATTTGCATGATTTTAACTCTTGAAAATTAATTGCTCAAGGAGAAAGATGGTAGCGATAAAGACGATTCATTACCAGTATTGACTCTAAATAAACTCAAAACATAGGTAATACTACACAGACTCATGGATGCAACTTTATCTTTTTTATATCATGACCTAATCACACCGGATGGAAAAATTGTCGAATTGACACGGATCGATAAAAAACGGGTTCATGCTAATGTGTTAATCGAAAATATCTCTCCCTCTTTTTTAGGGTTCTCCATTGAGAAAGAAAGCATCTTCTTTAACTTAAAAAGTACTTTGGCCCAATTAGGAGTCAATGCAAAAACAATCGAGTTTGAACTTTCTAAATCACACCGAAAAGGGATTGTTTCTCTCGATCTTTTTGCTCTTTCGCGAGAAGGAATGCTTTTTCTTTCTTTACTTTCTCCAGAAGCTTATATAGGAAAACTCTTTGCGGCAGATGAGCGCCGCCGCGTAAGAAAGCCCATCTATCTATCCAGAATGTTTAGGCGGACGGACCGTGAGGGGCGTCCTCTTCTTTCTATTGGTGAAAGACAAGAGAAATCAAACTGGACATTTGAGCAAATCGATGGAAGGATGATTGCTTTTCTTCCTCTCAACCCGGGCATCCAGAGTTATGATGAAACAGTCAATGGACTCATTCCACTCCTTGCAAAAGCTTTAAAGCATCCTGAAATCAAAGTGCGCGAGCTGATTCATTTAGCTCAAAGATGGGAAGATAAAAAGCGTTTCATTTCAAACCAACTTCTTCTTGTCAATACACCTCCCCTCCATATCCGAACAGTTTTTGGCCGTGTTGTAGATGACCTCCTTCCAGAAGGAATCAAGCATACGGCTGCTTCTATCTTGCAGCCTGATACAATGGCCTCAGGAAATATTTACGAACTCTATGGCGAAAGTTCTGAAGAACTTACACAAATTCCCCTAGAGTTTTATACACTTGATCCTTATCGAGAGCATGTCTTTTTTTCAGACCGTGATCAACTTCAAGCAGCGATTGAAGATCCAAAAGCTCTTTTCGGAGCCATTCAAACAGCGCCGACTCCTACGCATCACAAATGCGCTACTTTCGTTGTTAAAGGAGAACAACTCCTTAATTTAAAACCCAGTGATTGGATCCAGGCAGAACCAGTACATGAAGAGTTACCCGGTTTTTTCCACCCGAAAGAGCAAGCAGAGAAAGTAGAAAAGTATATGCATTCTCAACCTTCCTATCCTTATTTAGAAGCAATTGAAAAGGGAATCATCACAAGCCAAGGCATCCTTTTAAGCCGGTTTTTTCCCTCACCCGTTATGAAACGGATGCTTCTCAGTGAACAGGTCTATGAGTGCTTGAAAGGAATCTACTTTGCTAAACCCTCTCGTTCCCATGGGGACTTTTTTTCAAACGAAGATCGCTCGATGCTTCTTGATTTAGCAAAGTTTGGAATCTCCATTTTTTGGCTGGATGAACAGGCCCGTGAAATTCTCCGATATGTTCCAAAGCCTGGAAAAGATTCTGGAATGTTTGTTCCTCTATCAAAAGTAGAAACCTTTATCTCTGCAACGATGATTGGCATCTATGGTTCAAGTTTAGTGGAAGGAACTTTTGAACCTCTTATTAGAGAACTCTTGGAGGGATTACTTAAAATGAAAGAAGAGTTTGAGCACCATCTTTTGAACGTAAAAACGCCCCTAGCCCTTGTGACTGGAGGGGGGCCGGGGGTGATGAGCGTAGGTAACCGTTTAGCAAAAGAACTTGGCATCCTTTCCTGTGCCAATATTTTAGATTTCCGCTCTAACGGAAGCTCTATCGTTCATGAACAGGAGCAAAATCCTTATGTCGAGGCGAAAATGACCTACCGCTTGGATCGGTTAGTTGAAAGAGAAGCTGAGTTTCATCTAGACTTTCCCATTTTTCTTACAGGAGGCATTGGGACTGATTTTGAATATGCTCTTGAAGAAACGCGTCGAAAAGCAGGCGTGGAATCTCCGACTCCCGTTCTTTTAGTGGGAAGTCCCGCCTATTGGAAAGAAAAAATCTCTTCCCGTTTTAAGTCCAACATCGACGCAGGAACAATTGTCGGTTCCGAGTGGGTGAGTAACTGTTTTTTCTGCGTTCAAAATGCCTATCAAGGGCTAAAAATTTATGAAGACTTTTTTAGTGGAAAACTGAGTATTGGGCCAAAAGGTCCCATCTTTCCTGAGGGATTTAGGGTTGTAGAGTAATCGCTCTTTTCCTGCAGAATCCTCTCAATGTGTCCGACTCACCATCGAGACAAAATAGCAAACTGAGAAAAAAGATAAGAAGAATAAGTAGTGAACTGAAAACTTTTTTATGCGTTTTTCTTAGGTCTCACAGCGTCGGAAGCCATCCTTGAGTCGCTGCAATTTGGAAGTAAATAATTGCAAATGATCCTATGAGCATGATCAATAGTAAGGGTTTCCCTCCAAATACACGAAATTTTTCTTTCCTCTTTTCACTATACCTTCCATGCCACACCATAAAAGCGGGCAAAAGACCGTAAAGAATTGCAACAAAAACCCCTGCATATCCCAAAGCAGTAACAAAGCCGCTAGGATAAAATAAAGCAAATAGAAGAGGGGGAATAAACATGAGAAAAAGCAACAGTGCCTTTCCCTTTACTGTCTTTTGTATTCTAAGGCCATCTGCCAAAAAATCATAAAGGCTGAGGGCGACTCCAAAAAATGAGGTCACCAGAGCAAAGAACGAAAAAAGACCGACAACAATTGCAATCCAAGGCATTCCTAACATCACATTCAATGCATCAGTCAACCCTGCAACCGGGTGAGGAGCCCCCCCAATTTTCTCAAGTCCATACTTTCCTGTTAGAGGAAGCATCCCCATAATCAAAAACTCCCAAACCAAGTAAAATACCAGAGGGATCAAACTCCCAACAAGGAGAGCTTTTTTAAGTTTTGCGACATTTCCATCCAAATAATTTCTTAAACTAGGAACAATAATATGGGAGGTAAATGAAAGAACGACAACCGGAACTGCTGCCCAAAGATAGTGGGGCTTTCCTCCTCTGTAATGCTCCCATTCAACATGAGGCGTAACAAAAATTAAGAGCAAGACAAAACAAACAACTAAACCTACCATACAAATGCGATTGATTGCATCAACGGCTTTTGTTTCAAAAACAACAATACATCCAAATATCAACAGGAAAATGAAGATCCCGATATTGGCCGAAACATTATATTTAGAACCAGCGCTAATCACATCAGCTATTAAGGAACCACCCCCAGATAGATAAGCCGCTGCGACTGAATACAGGAGAAGTAAGAAAGAGAGCCATGCAGAAAATTCTCCAATGGGTCCAAGGTGCTCCTTACAAATCGTTATTAAATTTGCATTGACCTTACCAGACATTAAAGTGGCTTCCATCAGATAAAATAAACTAAGTAGCATGAAAGCGAAAGCAATAAAAAATAAGAGGGTAGAAGGAAGGAACCCTCCGGCTCCCGTTGTCAAGGGAAGGGCAAGCATTCCAGCACCAATGGAAGTTCCTCCTACTAAGAGAATGCTCCCAAGGGTCTTGTTTCTGTACATTTTCATAGTTAGGTAAAATTATCTATCTCAAGGAAATTAATTTGCAAGCTTCCTTTTTCGTAAAATGAGGCTGAAAGGTGTTGAAGCTGTTGTCGATCAGATCTAAAATCCCCAGGATAAGCCAAACCCGGTATACGAAATACGATCTGTAAAAAATTGACCCACTGAATAGCCATGGTGATAATCGATAAAGAGCCTCATTTTTCTTCCAACCCCTTGAAGTTTACTGATTTCATAACCAATCATATAGGTCCCATCAAGATTCCAGTGATTGACTTGCCAACTTCTTAGATAGACCGCTAAAAAAGGGGTTCCGTAAAGGCGGTGATAAAAAAACTTTCGTCCAAGAATGCGCACTTCCCCCCCCCATTCAACATAAAGAGGTAGCTTAATTGGATACGTTTTATCACTATGAAAAACCCAACCAACCCCACCGTAAACTCTTAAATTCCTATTGATTTGGTAAGAAGAGAACAGGTCTATAGCCTCCATACTCGGGTTCAACCTTTTAACACCAGGATTATGATCCACATACTCATCACCAAGGTGAGAAGAAATATGATAAACGCGCAGTCGAAATGCCCATTTATCAAAAGCATAACTTAGCGGAATACCAATAAGGTAATCTGTATTCACAAGTTCAGAAATTTCACGGTTATGTTGAATTCCCATTTTGAAAGTTGACCAGATTCCTGCTTGAATGTCGATTTGCAAGTCCCCTTGCCATGGAACAACATTTCGCCAGCGGAAAATTGGGAAACTATCCCCTAAAGACACTGCAATGGATTTCGTTCCAACCCTCTTATCTCCGGTATGGTAAGCGGCTGAGTAGAGTGTTTCCATAGGGTTAGCAACCATTGGTGGATAAAGAACCGTCTGCTGGGGAAACCAAATCCCCTCGATTTGTGGCCTAACCTCACGCTTCTTGATCTTTTCCAACTTCTTTTCAGGGAATTTATCAACTTTAGTGACCGACGTCACTTCCGGTAAGTCTTTGACAAAGCTAATAATACTACTTTTAATCAAGGCATTCTTCGGTAAATTATAAAGATACACATCTCCATTCTCTACGTAGACAAGAACATCGAATTCATAATAGTGGGAGTTCACAAGAGCTTGAATGTAACCTTCAAAGTAGGCATCTTCTTCATCACTCAAGTGCTCTTTAGGCACTTCATCAGTTCGCGTTGGAGCTGTAGCGATAAAATCATGAGTCTCAGTAGCTCCAAAAATTGGAACCATCACCCATAGAAAACTAAGTGTTAAACACCAAATATTCATTACCAGTTACTTAAAAATTTCTTCTTTTTTCATAGAGAAGCTATAATTCCTATATACAGAGGACTTGAAATTATCGGCAAAAAAATTTATTTGTTACGATAGGTATTGAAAGAAATAAGAGCCACCTAGGAGTTACTCATGGCAAAGCTACCAGAGTCAAATTTGACAAAAAAATTCCAAGATCAAGTTGCACAACTTGAAGATAACTTATTTACCCTCAATGAGCTTTTCCAGATGTGCTGTAGTTCTTCTCTATCAGAGGAAGAGCTCCTTAAAAAAGCCTCTCCACTAGTTGAAAAACTTGCAAAAAACAATCCTGAGATCGCAAAAGAGCTTAAAGAAGTGCTCACTTCAGGAAATCATGGAAAAATTAAAGCCTTTTTTGATAAAGATATCCAGCGAAGAGCAAACTTGTAATTCCCTTGCGGTATTTCAAGACCCGAGGATTGGAGTCACTTTTTTGGGGTGAACTACCATACCTAGCCGCTTTAGATGAGTTAAATAAAAACTTATGACACTTCGGCCATCGTTGCAATCTTTGGATAGCGCATAGCTATGATAAATTCAAGATCTAATAATACTCCAAATACCCTTGGGTGATGTCAATAGCTCAGAAAACCACAAACGGGCCACAAACGGGGACTTGTTTTGTCGCCTCTCTTTTCGTTGAAAAGACCTATGCCACAAGCATCGATTCGTTACAAATAATCCTCTAAATGCTATGGTTATAGACTTCGTTGGGGCAGTAGCTCAGTGGTTAGAGCTGCGGACTCATAACCCGTCGGTCGTAGGTTCAAGTCCTACCTGCCCCATTTTCTAACTCATTCTATTTGAGCAAATTTCTTCTAACTCCCATTCTTTTGTTCATCCAAAAAGCCATTATGTCAAGACTCTAATCTTTTTATGTCATTTCATAGATAATCAGTTACTCTTTGAAGAGAATCCTTTTCTCCATCTATACTGACAGAAGCTCTTAGGAATTTGATTTATAAAATCAAAGAGCTAGCCTACGCACTTCAAAATACGCACATCTCTTCTTCAGAACTTGTAGAATATACCAGAAGACTGGAAGACGTGAGAAAAAATCTCCAAATTGCAAAAAGCCTTGCCTTCAAAGAAATTGAAAATACCAAAACCTTTGTCAAATTCCTGCACGAAGAAGACAACTACCGTCGAACCCTAGGGGCGCTATGAGAAAACTTTTTCTTTTCTGCCTCTTTTTTTTCTTTTTTTTTGCGGAGCTCTTCAAGCACAAGAAACTGCCCCGCCACCCTCAGAACTTTCAACGATTCATACCTACGGAAGAGGGAAATTTTTCAAGACCATCTTCGATGCAGTTCATCGTAATCTTTTTCGAAAAGCTCTACTGGAATATATTTGTCTACAACGGTTTTGAAAATCGCTTTGAAAAGAGATGTCTTTTTTTCCGTAGAAAAATCTGAAAGATACCCTGAGTATTTCAAAACTTTTCCAGATTTTACAAGCCCTTCTAGTTGTTCGGAAAAGTCTTCTTCAGCTTTCAAGACCCACTTCAGGTCTTTTTGAAAGGTTATACCTCAAGAATATTACGTCTAAAATTTCCTTTTCTCAAAAAAAATGCGGAAAAGATAAGCTTTGGACATCATATGCATATTATGTTGACATAGCAGGTGACATATCATCGGAAACGATTATTCGATAGATTACAGAATGCCAGGGTAAATAGCGCGCTTTCATCTCAATCCCCTAAACGGGATGAGAATTCCCGCGTGTCTTTTAAAATTTGGGAACTCTGGGGTTTTCGAAAAAATCGAGTACTGACGTCCCTTCATCTGTTTGGACATTTGTTGCAGCTTCGTCAATGTTCGTTACGTATCAAGTATGGGTTATTGATCCAGCTTATAACACTAACCCTCGCACTATTGTCATCCTTGATATTCCCAGCGTTGCAATTATCAATGCCCTTCCAACGATCGATAACCTTCCTATCTTAGCTTTTGCACCGATATCATGCATCGGTGCTGAAACAAGACGCAATTAGAGCCTTAGGAAAAAAAGGAATGGTGAAAACTCTAGATTGAAGTTTATCTATTCTGATGGACTTTAACTCAGGTTTTGCTATGATCTTTCTATATGAAACGCATTCTACTCCCATTTTTAGTCCTTCTTTTCTTTGCGGGATGCTACCGTGTTCCCGACAAGATTGAACCACAAGTCAACTTCTCTGCCCAGGATAAGTATCTAAAAAGTCTTCCTACAGCCTTTCCCCCTCTAACACCACCAGAACGGAATCAACCTTGGGGACAAGAGTATTTGATCGCTCAGAAATTTGCGCAGCATCTAGATCTTTATCGAGCCATCACAACACTTAAACGGGCAGAGTTTCTTCTTCCCGCTGGCTATCAAACCCGCCTCGAAGAAATCCAGTATCAAATTCTTCTTTCTTACTATCTCGGAAAACGGTATGAGGAAGTGACTCAAGAATTCACCCGCTCCTCACTTTATACAGCGACAAAGATGTTTCCCGCTTACTGCGACCTTCTTATTATCATGTATGAAAGTTATCTCGAAGTGGGGAATGAGGAAAAAGCTGACTATGTGCTTCGCCTCATTAAGCACCACTACCCTGAAACAGCAAAGAAGTTAGAGCTTTCGACACTTATGATTGAAGGGAATCTCGCTGAAATTCGAAGGGCTGAAAGGGAAGACCCTTCTAAAGCTTACCTCACAAAACTTCTACATAGCTACGATGCAAAAAAAAAGTCTGTGAGTAAGGCTCAAACTTTGAATGCAGTTCTTCCCGGAGCGGGGTATTTTTACGTTGGACAAAAACAATCGGCCCTTACTTCCTTGCTTCTAAATGGCCTTTTTATTTGGGCCGCTGCTCACTTTTATGCCCACGGGCATATCGCTGCAGGGATTGTCACAACGAGTTTTGAAGCTGGGTGGTATTTTGGAGGGATTTACGGTGCGGGAGAAAGTGCAAAGCTCTATAACGAAAGGTTATACGAGGAGCATGCCTATCCTGCCTTACATCGTAATGGGCTATTCCCGGTCCTGATGCTAAAATTTGGATTCTAGTGAAAAAAATCATCGTTCTCCTCCTTTTTTTCTGTCCTCTTTTTGCCGAGGTCGGCTTTACGCATCCGTGGGGAAAAGATCAAGAACTCGTTCCGAGTCAAAGCTTGATTCCTCCTGTTCCCCAAAAAAGAGGATTCATGACCCGTCTTTCTGAATCTGTTATTCTGTTTCATCAAAAGATTCTGTCCCCGGTTGATGGGCCGCGTAGTCACTTTCGACCAACAAGTTCTCGCTACATGCTCCTTGCCATGCGACGGCATGGATTTATCAAAGGATATATCATGGGATGTGACCGCCTTCTTCGAGAAAATCGGGAAGAGTGGGTCTACCGAAAAGTGACCATTGATGGGAAGACGTTCAAATGGGATCCCACATTTTCCTCTTCAAAACGGAGGTCTTCTTCCAAGAAGTTTCCATTGTGAGAACTTTTTTTCTTCTCTTGTCGTTTTTTTCCTTTCAAGTAGAAGACAAGAGGAACTCCTGCAAATCGATAAGTTTTCCGGAATTGATTGATGAGATATTTCTTATAGGTATCCCCTAAAAGGTCAGGGTTATTCACAAAAAAAACAAAGCGAGGAGGGGTTACATCAATCTGCAGCATATAATAAATGCGCAGGCGTTTTCCTCGAAGCATCGGTGGATGAACTTTGTGAATGGTTTTCTCAATCCATTGATTGAGCTGTCCTGTAGAAATACGCGTTCCTAAATAGTGGTGCACGTCTTGAATCACTGGGAAAAGCTCATCGATTTTCCGCCCAGTTTTTGCAGAACCAAAAAGAAGCGGACAATAAGCAATGAATGAAGCTTCGATCTCCAGACTTTTCTTGCAATGCTCCATCCTAAAGCCTTTGACAAGATCCCATTTATTGAAAAAAAGAATGCACCCTTTCCCCTTACCTTCGATCATCTTTGTGATCCGTTTTTCCTGAGCTGTCATCCCATCTTGTGAATCAAGCATCAATAGACAAACATCTGCGCGCTCAATCGCTCGTTCCGTTCGAATCGCAGCAAACTTATCAACAACTTCGTGTTCTGCTTTCTTTTTTCGGATCCCTGCCGTATCGATAATCGTAAAGGTTTCTCCCTTCCATTTGACCGCTACATCGATCGCATCTCGCGTTGTCCCAGCTACGGGACTCACAACACACCGAGATTCGTCTAGTAAGGTATTGATCAACGTTGATTTACCTACATTAGGACGGCCAACAATAGCAACTTTAATGCCTTGAGTTTCTTCATCCTTTTCGATAATCGGGCAAGAAGCCAGAGCGCATTCTAACATCTCAACAATGTTTCTGCCCTGAATAGCCGAAACTGCAAAGAGGTTTTCAATTCCTAGGACGTAAAAAGAAGCCAGCTCTGACTCATCTTCATTGTCTATCTTATTGACAGCTAAGACAAGTGGCTTTCCACTTTTAAGAAGGAGATGGGCCACATGCTCGTCAAGACGTGTCACTCCAGTCCGAGAATCCACAACCATGATGAGACTATCGGCTTCTTCGATGGCCATTTCGGCCTGCAGCTGCACTTCTTGTGCGAAAGGACTGTCATTTCTTTCGTCAATGCCCCCTGTATCAATGATTTCAAAAGGGCGAGTAAAAAGTTCCGCGTCAGCATATAACCGATCACGGGTCACTCCTTCCATCTCATCGACAATGGCGATCCGTCTTTTAGCAATGCGATTAAACAAGGATGATTTTCCAACATTGGGGCGACCCATCAAAGCAATTTTTGGTTTTTTCATGATCAAGGATCATAACAAACTACTGATTAAAATAAATATTGGGGGATTCTTTGCACTACTATGGGAACAAGTCCACTGTGTGGTTACTATGGGCAAAAGATAGGTAACCAATAGAAATGATGATTTTACGCACATTTTTAATGCACTTTTCTCTCGGGTACGTTAAGAAAAAGATACCAAAAACTGCAGCAATCAAATGAAAATTTTAATTTGTGGTAGGTTTATCAAAACACGCCGTAAAACCTCTTTCTTCAGGTGGAGGCTTTATGTTTTTTTTGGTGCTTAATATACTTCTTCACAAT
>JASJDV010000043.1 GCA_030064985.1 Simkaniaceae bacterium
GTAGTACTAGTCATAGGATAGCTCTAATGACAAGAAGGATAAAAATTATTTCTCACAGCGAAAAATGATGGATCTCTCTAGGAGATTCTTTCTATTTTTGAGTCTGAAGAAAATCGTAATTCATGAATGAGGAAGTTTAGACCTTTTAACCTCTCTCGATTAGCTTTTAAAAAATAATGGAGCCAATAAAGTAAAATAGAAAAAATTTTAGAGAAAAATTTTCTTGTGATATAGCCTTAGAAGTATTTATACTGCTTAATTAAAATAACTTGGGAAGAGTGGCAGAGTGGCCGAATGCGTCTGTCTTGAAAACAGAAGTCCTGCAAGGGACCGGGGGTTCGAATCCCTCCTCTTCCGTCTTTCATTGGTCCAACGGTCTATTTTCCTTGTCGGAACCCCCCATTTGAAGCCTGGAATCTTACCCTCAGGCGCAAAGTGATGGGCCATTTTATCGGCCATTTTGAGGGAATCACCCCGTTTCTTCACGGCCATAATGTCATCATGGGGTATAACTTTAAGATCCTTCTTTGAGATACATGGATCAAAAATAGTGGAAAATGGAGCAATAATCAAGAAAATTATCGAGGAAATCAGGTGATAAGAACAGGGTGATGCAGCACTGTAGTAACGATCAGACTCTCTACTCACGATATGAGTTTCCTTGATGTCAAGGCGCTGAGCGGTGATAGGAAGAAGGCCGAGCCGAGCGCCGCTGGCTAGCTGCTGAAAGCAAAAAGCTTGCATGAATTGAACAAAGGGAAGAATAAACTTGCAAAGACCTTTTGGGAAAATTTGGAGCTGAAAGGGTGGTTTTTTCAATCGCTGACAGAAGAAGGGATCTATCTCGATCCCTTCCTTCATCTTATAGTATAGCTCTAGCGAGTGAAAAGTTCGTTATCCTTAAAGAAATAAGAAACTTCGACTTTTGCTGTGTCTGGTCCATCCGATCCATGAACGGCATTGGCATCGATTGATGTAGCAAAATCGGCACGAATTGTTCCAGGAGCTGCTTCCTGGGGATTTGTAGCTCCCATGAGATCTCGATTCTTCTGGATGGCATTATCTCCTTCAAGAACAGAAACAACAACAGGGCCAGAAATCATAAAGTCTACAAGATCTTTGAAGAAAGGACGCCCTTTATGGATCGCATAAAAACCTTCAGCTTCTGCCCGGCTTAAGTGTTTCATTTTTGTTGCGGCGATCATTAGTCCTCCTTTTTCAAACCGGGAAAGAATGTCTCCGATCTGATTCTTTGCTACTGCATCTGGTTTTATGATCGATAATGTTCTTTCTTTTGTCATTCTTTTCTCCTTTTTATTTCGTTGAGCATAACTTATTTGCGTTTAAAAACAAACTAGTAATTTAAAATATTTTCTTTATTTTTTCTCATACGCAAAGAGGAGGAGCGCGAAGCGACTGTGGGAGATTGACTTGCTATTTTCTTGTTTGAATGGAATGGAATCGGGTATAGTCTGTGGGACAGGCCATGAAATACCGTTGACTACCACCTGGAAACATGTCACAAGCCATTGATTTTGCTAAGATAAAAAGAGTCCTTGTTGCCAAGCTTCGTCATCATGGAGATGTCCTTTTTTCCAGCCCTGTTTTTTCGATTTTAAGTGAGCGGTTTCCCCATTTAGAGATCGATGCCTATCTCTATAAAGAGACCCTTCCAATGCTTGAAGGGCATCCTGGAATTGCGGACTTTTTGCTCTACGAAAAGAGTTGGAAAAAGCTTCCATTTTTTAAGCGTTATCTTCAAGAAATGAAACTTCTAAGGAAAATCCGAAGAGGGGGCTATGACTTAGTCATTAATTTAACGGAGGGAGATCGCGGGGCGATTGCGGCAAAAGTTTCTCGGGCTCGGTATGCGGTAGGGTTTGATCCTCGAGGAGATGGGATGAAAGGGAAAAAAAAGTGCTATACCCATCTGATTCAGCACACTCCAAAGCCCCGTCACACTGTTGAAAAGCAGCTCGATGCTCTGCGCTGTCTAGGGCTTTTTCCTACTCCTAAGGAGCGCGATCTTTTTTTTCATATTCCTGAAAAAGTAACGGAAGGTGTCAGTCAACGCCTTCCTGAGAATTTTGTTCTGTTCCATCCTGTTTCAAGATGGATGTTTAAAACACTTCCCCCTGAAACCATGGCAGCTGCTATTCGTTATCTTCAAGAACGTGGAGAAAAAGTTGTTTTAACAGCAAGTCCTGATCCAATCGAGATAGCAATGAATCAAAGAATTGCAAAGCTTTCTCCGGGAGTGATCGATTTATCGGGAAAGATTTCTCTTAAAAAGCTGGGCGCCATCATCGCAAAGAGTCGCCTTCTTGTGACGGTTGATTCCGTTCCGCTTCACCTGGCAAGCGCTTTAAAAAAGCCTGTTATCGCACTTTTTGGGCCCACATGTGATCAAAACTGGGGGCCCTATCGCAATCCTGCAGCAAGAGTGATTCGTATGCCAGTAAGCTGTCGTCCCTGCTATCAACCTGGATGTGGAGGGAGTGGAAAAAGTGATTGTTTAGAGATCCTCCCTGTCTCAAAAATCATTGAAGCACTCCATACCTTTTCTGAAGAACTCTTATAGTTCAAAGTCTTCGCCGAAATAGGTTGAGCGCGCCTCTTTGCTTGCAAGAAGCTCAGCGATGGTTCCTGAATGGGTAACGCGTCCTTCTTGGATCAGATAGGAATGGTCCACAATGGAAGAGACTTCGCGTGCGTTATGGTCTGTAATTAGAACACTGATATTTTTTGAGGTAAGATGGCGCATCATGAGTTTCACATCATGGATGGTTAGAGGATCGATATTAGCAAAAGGTTCATCAAGAAGGAGGAGGCGGGGATTTGTGACTAAAGACCGGGTGATCTCTAGACGACGACGCTCCCCTCCTGAAAGGGTTGTCGCCCGTTTTTTCCCGAGGGAGGTAAGGTGGAGTTCTGCTAGCAGTTCTTCTAAGCGCCGCTTTCTTTCTTGCTTTGAAAGAGGAAGGGTTTCAAGAATGCAAAGAATGTTTTGTTCTACAGTCATGTTTTGAAAGATAGAAGGTTCTTGAGCGAGGTATCCCATTCCCATTTGTGCTCGCAAATGAACGGGAGAAGTTGTGATTTCTTGGTCTTTAAAATGAACGGAACCGCTATCGGGTCTAATTAGACCCATCGTCATGTAGAAGGCCGTTGTTTTCCCTGCTCCATTAGGCCCTAGAAGTCCGACGACTTGCCCCTCACGAACGCTAAATGAAAGACCGTTAACAATGCGCTTACCGAAGTAAGATTTTGAGAGATTTTTGACTTTGAGTAGCATGGTTCATCCTTATCAGTTTCTTTGTGTGGGAAAAAGGCTATCGAGCCGCATTTTCTCCTCTTCAGTCAATGTAAAGCGTAGAATTCCCACTCCTTTGACTATTTCCTCTCCCTCTTCTTGGGTTATCAAAATTTCAGGAGCACTCAGCTTTAATTTTTTTTCTTCATCCCAAAAAAGAACTGTATGATCACCATCGGCCAGGAGGTGCGTTTGCATCAATTGGGGATGATGAATCACATGATCAGCAAGTCCCTTCGTTAGGGGGCGACTAAGGTCATGGGAAAAAATCTGGACATTTCCATCTAAATAAATGGTTTTTGGCTTCGGTTCAAAGCCTTGAGTAGAGTACTCAATCCGTGCTCGATTGGCAAAAAGGAGGTGGTCTTTACTTTCATATTTGAGTGGTTGATCAGGAGGACTTTCACAAGTGATTAAAAGCGCATCGCGCTCTAATTTTAGTGTTCCGTAAGACGTTAGAGAATCACCATCATTTGAAGAGAGAACGGTTTTTCCTGTCGTTTTAATGGTTTGCACCGTCCACTTTCCACAGGTTTCCCTTTGTTTCAAAGAGAAACGATCTTCTCCTACGAGTGTCCCAAGAAGGGGGTCATAGATGATCACTCCTTTTTGTAACAAAAGTAGATGGTCTTGATGGTTCCATGTTAAAAGTTGAGAGGCAAACTGACACTTTCGTTTAGGATCTTCGGGGAAAAAGAAGGATGAAAGCTCACCTTCAGGGGAATCCAAAGTGAGAAGGTTTGTTTCAAGATCTAGGTGGATCCTTTTTGCATGGACCCAGTCTCCAAGATGGGTTAGCGATGCAGGTTTTTTCCCCGTTGCTGTTAAAGTCTCTTTTTCATAAGTGGCTTTTTCACAATGGATGTGGAAGTCCCTGAGATAGTCGATGTGAACGTCTTGTTCAGCGATAAGATGAGATATTTCCACGTTTTTGCCCTTTCGATTAAGCGAAAGGTCCATCGTTTTACAGAAAAGATCGAGTTCTCTATCTTTAAAAATAATGGGGCATTCTCGCCCCATGACTTTGCCAGTCATTGTTTGAAAGTCAAAAAAAGCTTCATCTGAGAAGAGTTGCTTTTGAGATTCGAGAAGAATAGAAACGGCATTTTCTAAATGGATCGAAAAAGGTTCAAGGGAAGACTTTTCTTTATTGATTATGGCAACTCTTGCCTTCATTTGGCCTAGGTCGTGATCCAAGGTCACATTTCCTCTTAGAACAAGATTGCTGCCATCATAGCCCGCTGTATCGGAAGAAACATTGTAGGAGAGTTCGTAGGGGGAAATGTCTGCAAGAAGGGGAGAAAGTGTTGTTAACAGAATGAGCCAATGATTCATTTCGTGCTTTCTTGAGGTCGAACTTGTGCTTTAAATTTTTCTGCGTGGAAATCGGGAGCTTTTCCAGAAAATGTCAGAGTGACTTCTTTTGCGATTCCTTTTAGATAAGCATCCTTTGTATCGAGGTGTGTTGTTAAGCTCTCTCCTGGAAGATGGAACAGAGCTAGGAACACACGCTGAGCATTAAAGTGGTGATCGATGTACCGATAGGTTCCCTCTTCTGATTGGAGATAGCGGATATTTTGAGTCCTTTCCCCTTCTTCGTCATCAATTCTTTCCTGAAAGTAACACTTCAGTCCCATCATTTGTTCAATAAGTTCTATCCGATCGCCACGGGGGATGGCTGTTAAAATAGAGCGAGGACTTTCAATATGATGGTGGAGCCGCGTTGTTCCTTTCTCAGAAATCCATAAATCTTTTGAGACCCCACTTCGCGTTTGTGTGTTGGAATATTTTTTTTCTTGTTTAGGTATGCAAATTTTTTCTGTCAGTGTCTCTTCAATACTTTTCACATCTTTTGAGGAATAAAAAGCCCCAAAAATCACACCGATTGTAAAAATAACTAAGAAAAGAGAGGCAAAAATTGTCGCGCGCTTAATCAATTAAGGGCCTCTTTGGATCAGTTCGTAAAGAGGGCAAGCTTGTTTGATTAAAGTTTTAAGGGTTTCAAAAGGGATCACAGAATGTTTATCGCTAAGAGCTTTTTCAGGGTCATTGTGAGATTCAATGTAAAGGAGGTTAGCGCCAGCAGCAAGAGCAGACTTTGCTAACGTAGGAATGAACTCTTTTTGGCCACCTGACTGCGCGCCCAGTCCTCCGGGAAGCTGGACCGAATGGGAAGCATCGAAACAGACTGGAAATCCGAAGGATTGGAGGATAGGAATCGCACGCATATCAGAAATAAGGTTGTTATAGCCAAAACTTGTTCCACGGTCTGTAAGAATGATCCGTTGATTTTCTGTTGAAAGGACCTTCTTTATTGTGTGTTCCATATCCCATGGAGACATGAATTGCCCTTTTTTAATGTTGACTACAGCCCCTGTATTTCCTGCGGCAAGCAGAAGGTCGGTTTGTCGACAAAGAAAGGCGGGAATTTGGAGAACGGTGCAAACTTCTGAAACAGGCTGAGCTTCAGCTGGGTGGTGAATATCAGTAAGGACAGGGACCTCAAACTCTTCTTTGATTTTTTTTAGAATGCGCAACCCTTCTTTTAGCCCTGGTCCACGATAAGAATCGATAGAGGAGCGATTGGCTTTGTCATAACTTGACTTATAAATAAACTGAACCCCCGCATCACGAAAAATTTTTTTCAATTCCGCCGCCGTTTTCATTGCGTGCGCTTCACTTTCTATCACACAGGGACCTGAAATGACTGTGAGGGGGTGTTCTTTACCTATCTCAATTCCATCCATTTTAAACGTCAACTTTACCCTCCAATGCTCACTTAAGGACCTCAATGACTAAGTTTCAGAACACAATATACTTGAAATTCATTTTTCTTATGACTAAAATTTGCAATGATTCGTGGATTGATAGCTCAGTTGGATAGAGCATCCGCCTTCTAAGCGGACGGTCGCAGGTTCGAGTCCTGCTCAATCCGTATTTTTTAAAAGTGTTTCTCGCATGAAAAAAGAGCAGCCACAAGGAGTTTTACTAGGAGAATTTCCCTTTGAATTAAAAAAATTCGAGGGGCTAGATCCTGTACTCTCTTCATTCAGAAGCAAAGAATTTCAAGAAAAAAATGCACATGATAAAGGGGACTTTGTCAATCAAGCTTTAGCTGAACTCATTCTCAACGCCCCTGAACCTATTTTTTTAATGGATGCAGTGGTCGATTTTATTGCACGCATTCAAAAAGAAAATATCATCGAGCAGTATACATTTTCTTCTTTTGAGCTTTGGTTAAATCAATTTTCAAAGTTTAGCAAAGAAGAGAATTACAAGATTCGAGGAAAAATCGTGGGAAAATGGATCCCTCGTGATTCCTATCAACTCTATTTTCCTATTGGGATGGGTAAAATTTACCCTGGAACCCATTTTGTTACAGCCCATAATTCACCAGATCTAGATACAACCATTGCAAGTTTTTGGGGCTGGGTGGATGCTTTCGCAGCACAGGTCAGCGACGGCCTTCATATTTGGAATGTTCCAGGAGGTCCTCCTGTGACACAAGTGGAAATAGGCTTTCTCTTTAATGATCTATTTGGACAGGAAGTTTTTCATTGCTTAGCGAAAACCCGTCTTTCTCTGACCCTCACAAGCCTTGATTTAATGACTCAGCGTGGGATGGTCCGCAAACATACCCATGATTTAGCCTTAAGTTTTGATCACGAAAGGCAAAGAAATGCTATTGTTTTAACCGATAGTGCAGGGTTTTATCTGGGCGATTGGAGGACAATTGATGTGGAGGGCGTGCGGCAAATTGTCCTGTCACTTAACAATTGCCTGATGTGGTTCGAGTCCAATCTCCATATCGAACTGATCTCTTGTTTTGCCGAGAAGAAAGTGACTGTTGACAAGATTTCAAAACAAGTGCGCTCTCTTTTAAAAATGAAAATCAATGAATGTCATCCTGCAAAGGAGCTTCCCCCGCAGCAGCTTCAATTTACTAATGACTATCTCGTTAAGGTCCTTGGTGTTGCAAAGGGAATCGAATCAAGTTTTGAAGAGTTTGCTCTTTCCATTGAAAAGATAGACATTGTGAACTTCACTCAGATTATTACATGGCTGCGTTCCCTTTTGAAGTCAGAACTTTTTGATAAAGCGGGAATCTTAACAGAAAACCGTCCTCAGATTTTCAATCAACTAGAAATTCTTGTAAAGATGCTGTCAGACGCCTTTAAGGCGATTCGAACGTATGTGGATAGCTTACATATTGCTTTTCGGATCAAAACTGACGTTTTTGGTTTTGCTCCTCAATATTTGAGTCACCGCACTGACATTGAGGAAATTCGATCAAAAATTGCTGGTTATTCTTATTTAACGGTTAACCAAACAGATGCAGAGGGAAGACCCATTCC
>JASJDV010000014.1 GCA_030064985.1 Simkaniaceae bacterium
TCCTCTTCAATAATCGCTGCCATGTGGGGAATTCCTCCCTGTGTTCTTCTCATAATTTTCTCCAAGTTGATCCATGAAGAACAATTATACTCTCTCAAACTTTATTTTGAAATTTTGTCAGGTGTTAAGGCAGCCCCATAAAGAAGCCTTGGGAATAAACCTAACAAAGTGCTATAAGAACGCTATTGACCTGTTTATTGAGAAGGGTAAAAATGAAAAGATTACTAAAAAGATTAACTCTTCTTGGACTTGTGGGAAGCTTTTCACTTCTATTTACGGGATGCAACGCAAGTCAAGAAGTTGTCAGTAATGTTGATGAAAAAGAAGCAAACGTCATTTTGGTTCTACTCGAAAGTAAAGGAATCCCTGCTTCTAAAAGTGCGACTGCCACAAACGCCATTGGAGGAGAAAACACTGGAGCAAAGTATGCGATCACAGTTCCTGAAACAGATGCGATTGAAGCGATTGCTTGTCTCAATCAAAATGGGTTCCCAAGAACAAAAGGAACCACTCTTTTAGATCTTTTTGCCAAGCAAGGTTTGATGACCTCAGATAAGGAAGAGACGATTCGTTACCAAGCTGGTCTTGCACAACAACTCACCAATACGATTATGATGATCGATGGGGTGATTGATGCAAATGTGCAACTTTCTTTTCCCCCCGAAGAAACAACGTTAGGGGGACAAGAAGTGGAACCAAAAAAAATCACCGCAGCAGTTTACGTGAAACATCAAGGCGTTATCGATGATCCAAACATTCACTTGGAAAATAAAATCAAACGCTTGATTTCTGGTAGTGTCTCTGGCCTAGATGTCAACGATGTGACTGTTGTCTCTGATCGTTCACGTTTTACAGATATTAGCCTGGAGCATAGACCAGAAGCTCTTAGGAGCACGCCAGGGGAATATGTCAGCATTTGGAACATTGTTATGAGCAAAAAATCTGCAACTCGCTTCCGTGTTCTTTTCTTTACCATCACTGTCATCGCTGTGCTATTAGCCATTCTCTTAGGTTGGATCAGTTGGAAATTTTACCCACAGCTTAAGAAAAAGGGGGGGCTTAAAGAGCTCTTCAACCCTATTCCCCTCCTCAACACTCTTAAGAAAAAACCGCCGTTTGGCCCACCAAAAAAGGGAGATGAATAAGAATTGAATCAGACCTCATGGATTTCTTTTCGCAGTTTATTGGAGCAAAAACATAAAGCGTCTTTCCTCCATTTTCTTTCTGCAACAGAGCAAAAAAAATTCCACAGCATGACTCCCTCTAAAAAAGATCCCTTTGCTGCGCCCTATTCTATAGAAGATCGGTTGAATCGAGTGCATTACTCATGGCTCATTACTTTCTTGGAACCTTTCGCTGAAAAAGATAAAGAGATGATTCTGTCATGTCTAAACAAAAATCAAGCCGAGCGACTCAAAGAGCACTTTACTATAAAAGGAGAAAAGCTTCCCCTGAAAAAAAGAGCAAAAGATTACGTAATGAAAGTAACTTATACGTGGCTGATTTCTAATCAAAAAGATTTTTTACCCCTTGAGTTTTTGCCGCACCATCCCCTTAATCCCTTAGTCGATTTATCCAAAAAAGCACTGCAAAAACTCGTTGATGAGTTAGGTCTCCAAGATTTAGCCGTCGAACTCAAGCGTATCATCAAGTCTGATCAAATAGAAAAAATCCAAAAAGCCCTGACACCAAAGGAACGAGAGTTTTTAAAAAAACAAATTAAAGTAAAAAATCCTATTACCTTTCTAAGACTCAACTTAGATAACTGGGATGGGACTAGAGAAACACTAAAAATCATTCTCCACCATCGAGGATTCAATCGCCTTGCTAAGGCACTTTTCGGCTGCCATCCCTCCCTTTTATGGCACATCTGCTATACACTAGATACAGGTAGGGCAAAAATAGTGCGCAAGTTTTTTACAGACAGCAAAAACAACGAAGCACAAGCAACCTTAATCCATCAAATCGTAGAGTTAATTCAAGGATAGTGAGACTGTTCATGACTAAATATTTTTCCTTCATCTATTCCGGTGAAATCAGACAAGGTTCTGAAGAAAAAGTGATTCCTTCCCATGCATTTAGCGAACTTTTAAGCTCCATTGAAGTTTTAAATAAAGCTAAAGCAGACGTAAAAAGTTACCTCAGTACCAATAAAAAGGAGTGCAGGAAACTTTTGGAGCAAGCGAAAGAAACGGGATTTAATGAAGGACTCTCAGCCTTCAATAAACAGATCCTTCATTACGAACAACGGATCAAACAGATGGAGCATGAACTCCAAAAGATGATCCTTCCCCTAACCTTGAAGGCCGCAAAAAAAGTTGTGGGACGTGAACTTCAATCAAGCCCCGAAACAATTGTTGATATTGTACGACAAACATTAAAACCCGTCACACAAAATCATCACATTAGGATCTTTGTCGCAAAAGAAGACAAAAAAATCTTAGAACAAAAGAAAAAAGAACTGAAAATGCTTCTCGAACAAGTCCAGACTTTTATCATAGAGGAAAAAGAAGATATCACCCCTGGGGGTTGTATTATTGAAACAGAAGCTGGTATCATCAATGCCAGTTTAGAAAATCAATGGCGCGCACTCGAGTCAGCTTTTGAAGCGTTTATAAAAAAATAATGAAAAGATCCTGCACATTTTTCGTTTTTCTCCTCATCCTATTTTGCTCTACTGCGAAGCCCATTTTTACGCAAGATCACGCCATTGCTCGCATAGTAAAAAACCCAACCCAACAAGAGCAAGCTGCTGCCGAAGGAGAACAAGAGGGAAATGCTCCGGGGGACCCTAATGTCATCACCATGATGGCAGTGATTGCCCTTCTTGCTCTTCTCCCTTTTGCCATTATTTTGCTAACCTCTTTCTTAAAAATTGTCATTGTCTTATCCCTGTTGAGAAATGCCCTCGGCGTCCAGCAAGCCCCCCCTAACCAAGCCTTAACAGGAATCGCTCTTTTAATGAGCATTTACGTTATGTTTCCTACCTGTGTCGCCATGTATGACGCGGGAAAAGAGTACATCTCCAAAAATGCCCCCAAACATCTTTTCTCTCCTGACTCTGCTGTTTACATTTACAATATCGTTAACGAGACAAAAGAGCCCCTCAAACAGTTTTTATCTAGAAACATGTCGGCAAGTCATCAACGAAACTTTTACCAGCTTGCTTATCAAAGCATGCCCGAAGAATGCAAATCAGATTTAAAGATGGATGATTTTATTGTCTTAGCCCCCTCCTACATTGTTTCTCAGCTTAAAGGGGCTTTTGAGATCGGTGTTTTAATCTATCTCCCCTTCTTTGTCATTGACCTAGTGACCTCTAATATCCTCCTTGCAATGGGAATGGTGATGCTTTCTCCGCTAACAATTGCCCTTCCGCTCAAGCTCCTTTTAATTGTTATGACAGATGGATGGACCCTCATTATCCAAGGGCTAGTACAAACCTATAAACAGTAGGAGTTTTCCTTGTACGATTCGGAAATATACCAACTCTCTTATCAAGCGCTTCTTCTTATTCTGATCCTTTCCGGACCCCCAGTTTTGATCAGCATGATCTTTGGTTTATTTGTAGCGATTTTTCAAGCTGCGACTCAAATTCAAGAACAAACCCTCTCTTTTACTGTAAAGTTGGTTGCAGTGATTATGACCCTAATTTTCTTAGGGGGATTTCTCAGTGCACAAATGATGCAATTTGCCAATACAATTTTTCACAACTTCCCGACATGGAGATAGGGTTCAATGCTCGAGTACTTTTCGACTCTTTCCAGTCTGACCCTTTGGAGCGTTGTTTCTCTCTTTTTTCTCGCCTTAATGCGCCTGGCCCCCATCTTAGCAATGGCTCCCTTTTTAGGAGCAAAATTAGCTCCTGGAATCGTTCGGATGGGGCTTGCTGTTTTTCTAGCCATTATCTTTCTGCCCTACCTTATTGTGAATATAAAAGAGCCCATAGCATTCAATAATGCCTTTATCCTCTACTCCCTTAAGGAGATTTTAATGGGTTTTATCCTTGGGTTCTTTGTAGCTGCTCCTTTCTATAGCGTTCAAACAAGTGGTATTATCGTTGACTATTTAAGAGGAGCATCCATTATGCAATCCCAAGATCCCTCGCTGCAAACTCAAGCCTCTCCTATTGGAATCTTCTACAATTACATTTTACTCGTTATTTTCTTTCAGATGAATGGACCCTTTCTTTTTTTTGATGCTTTGGTAAAATCGTATGAGATCGTTCCTCCAGCAGAATTTATCAATCCTATTTTCTTTAGCGTTAAAAGCATTTTTTGGAAAACATCGATAGATCTCCTTCATCAAATTGTTACCATTGCTATTCAATTATCTGCGCCTTGTCTTGTTGCTATTTTGATGGCAGAGATGTTTTTAGGAATTGCAAATCGCTTAGCTCCCCAAGTCCAAATCGCTTTTTTAGGCATGTCTATAAAATCTCTCTTAGGTCTCGCTCTTCTCTGGGCAGCTTGGTTTTTCATCGTAAAACAATTGACAAAACAAACTTATGACTGGTTGAACCTACTGAACAAAATGATCGCTTACATGAAATATATAAATCCATTCACGTAAAATGTTTCGCCGCATTTTTGTCTTTGTTGAACCGAAAACTTAGCCGGAATTTTTCAGTAGGATAGCTGTAGATGGCAGACTATTTTTTTCTATTTTTCATTTTTTTGCTTGCAAAAAAATTCAAGTGCTGCGTTTAATGGAAGGTTATGAGAGCAATTGCTTATCGGAAAAAAATAAGTTAGTAGAAATTTTTCTCTTGCACTATTCTCAATAAGTCAGGTAGACAAGGGTGAAAGAAAGGCAATTAACATTTTATCATTTCTGTAACAGGGAGAAAATTGAGCATGGAAATGAAACTTCAAAAACTCTGGCCTCTAGTTGGGGCACTATGTTTAAGCATAAGCGCTTTCGCATATGGTAACACACAAAACAACAATTCTACATATAGCTCTAGCATGCACTCCAGCTCGCAGCCTGGGCAAGAAGCGCACCAACGCGGAACTTTTAGAGAAATCACTCCTCCTGCAGGACCCCGAGTCGCACATGGGGCTGACATTTTCGTCACTGCAGATTTCATCTGGTGGGAAGCTGTGGAAGAAAAATTAGATTTTTCATCAAGCGGAATTGCCTATACCAAAGCGTTAACAGTTTCTGATCTGCAACAAACAATTTCTGCAGGAAAAACTGTTTCTGTAGGGAAAGATTGGGCTCCAGGATTCAAAGTTGGTCTTGGTCTAAACATGGGACATGATGGTTGGGACCTTTATACTCAATACACATGGCTACATGCTTCTAATACAAAAAGTCAAAAAGGTGATTATCTTAAAAATCCTCAGATCATCTCTGGGTATAACGTACCATACGTTAATACAATAGACGAAGGAACCGAAGTGGTAATGAATAATGGAGACACTTATTTTTCGGGTTTCTCTGAAAATAAATCAAAATGGAATCTTCACTTCAATGCGGTCAATATTGAATTAGGAAGAAACTTCTACCTTAGTCAATTCCTTACCATAAGACCACACATGGGTCTTAAAGGAACATGGCAAAGCCACGATTGGAAGACTACTAGCATTGCTCAAACAGGAAAAAAATTCGTTGTGGCCACAAGTGATGCTGATATGGCCACTTATGGAATCGGATCTAACAAGCACTACAGCGTCTGGGGAATTGGAGTACGTGGTGGCTTGAACATGGAATGGTACATGTCCAAATGCTGGAGCATCTATGGAGATTTCTCTCTATCTACTCTTTGGACAAACTACTATAAACAAACATTGACCATTGCAATGGAAGATATTGGCATTGAAAATCCAACATCCACTATTATTGTCAACTTTGCTGATGGTAATGCTTACAAATGCAAATACATCGCTGAGCTTGAGCTAGGTTTTCGTTGGGAAACTTGGCTCTATGATGACAACTACCATTTTGCAATCCAAGCAGGTTTGGAACAACAAACTTGGATCAACTGGTCCGTGCTCAATCCTTATAACCAATGTGCTGATATGTCACTGCGAGGTTTGAACTTGAAGCTTCGATTTGACTTCTAATCAACGGATTAAAAATCAAAAAGAAACAAAAGGCGCCAAACAACTGGCGCCTTTTTTTATGGCGATTGTGGTCTTGGTTTACCTTGATGAAAGGTTTAAGGGTGATCCTCAGACTGGTAATCCATCGTAATAAGAGGAGATTTTTTTCCCTGCTTTGATGCACTAGATTCGGCTTGTAAAGCATAGTTATTAACATGAAGGGAGCTTTCTTTAGAAATCATTTTACGAAGTGTTTTATTACGTAGCTGCCTTGCATGGATTTTACTGATCAATTCTTTCGTTTTTTGGTACAAAAAAAGCGTTTCTCCTTCACTATCTACCAAGGGATCTAGAATCTCATCTAGCAGCGCCCCTTTAGCATTAAAGGGAAGGGAGTCAACGAGTTTTCGTGTGATTGTCCCTCGAAGTTTACTCATTTCTTTTAACTCTTTAACCAACAGGTTCCATTGATTATAGAGCTTTTGCTTCAATTCTATAGCGCCGATTCGAAGAAAATGCTCTTGTTGATTCATGTTTCCAAGAATCTCTTGTCTAAGCTGTATTTCTTTCGATAGAACGGTTTGCATCTCTTCTTGTAATTTGGTCCAATCTGTCATACTTTCCCCCTGATCTTTTGGATACTTCGTAAAAATAGAAATTTCTTAGAGATCTCACGTATTTTCTTGAAAAACCTATGCCAAAGAACTAAGCTTTTCATTGTCTAAGCATTAGAAAATTTAGGAAGTGATGATTCAGGAAAAACATTCCCTTCAGCGCTCTTTTAACAGTGAAAAGCTCCGGAAGTGGTTTTTTGTTAACCGTCGATCCCTCCCCTGGAGGGAAAATCCTTCCCCCTATGAAGTTTGGGTTTCTGAGGTGATGCTTCAACAAACTCGAGTCAGTGTTGTGATTCCTTACTTCAAAAAATGGATGGAGCGATTTCCAACGATCTCATCTCTAGCAGCTGCTCCAATGGAAACGGTGATCAAAGCCTGGGAAGGTTTGGGCTACTATTCTCGAGCCCGTAACCTTAAGCAGGGGGCAGAATACTTGTGCCAACAGTATGGAGGAGAACTTCCGGACAGCTATGTAGCGCTTCAAGAAGTGAAAGGATTGGGGCCTTACACAATAGGAGCTATTCTAAGCTTTGCCTTTAAGAAAAAAGTTCCTGCTATCGATGGGAACGTTCTTCGCGTTCTTTCTCGTTTTTTTGCGCTGGAAGAACCGATAGATAAAGGAAAAACACAAAAAAGGATTCGAGAGCTTTGTTTAGCAATTCTTCCAGACAATGAGCCTTGGATTATTATGGAAGCTCTCATTGAGTTGGGAGCACTTGTTTGCCAAAAAAAAGCAAAATGTCATGCATGCCCCTTAAACCATCAATGCTTAGGAAAAGAAAAAGCTGATTTACTTCCCAACAAAAGGAAAAAGGAAAAGACCATCCATCTTCATCGGGATGTTGCAGTGATTTATTCAGGAACAGAACTTCTGCTCCGGAAAGGGAGTCAGGGAAAGGTGATGGCAGATCTTTGGGAGTTTCCTTATTTTGATCGAGGATCTAACATGGAGGCTATACTAGGAATGTCTCTCGTTCCTAAAAGAGCCCTGCAAGAAATCAGCCACGGATTCACAAAATATAAGGCGTTTCTCTATCCCCATCTTTACGAAGGAGAGAAAACTTCACTAGTAAATTATTTCTGGATTCCGTTTGACGCCGCAAGAAAACTGCCCTTTTCATCAGGACACCGCCGCATTATTCATGACTTGAGAAATAATAGTATCCTCGATATTTGAAAATAAGTTCGTAGAAAACCCAATCGATGACGAAATACATGCTTTAACCTCTTAATTAAGGAGAGATTTATGAAAACGTTTCATTTTCAAATTCGTGATATGAACTGCTCTTCTTGTGTGGGTAAAATTGAAAAGCGCCTTCAAGAGGACGTTGGAGTTGTCGAGAGTTCCGTAAATTTTGTAACAGGAAAAGCGAGAGTCACAATTAAACAAAACAGACCTTCCTCTAAAGCGCTTGCAAGAATGATCTCTGAAATGGGATATCCTACAACGCCTATTGAGGAGGGAGAGACACTTGATGAAAAGAAGAAGACAAACCCCTGGCTGTATGTCCGAACGTTCGGATCTCTTTTTTTAGCGCTCCCTCTTACCCTTCCAATGCTTGGAAATGTTTTGGGAAAATCCTGGGGGCCGTCTCCTTACACACAACTGATCATTGCTTCAATCATTCAATTTGGAGCAGGCTACTCTTTTTATCTAGCAACTTTTCGTGGGTTGAAAACTTTTTCAGCCAACATGGATACTCTAGTGGCTCTAGGAACAAGTGCAGCTTATTTCTATAGCTTGTTTGCAGTTATTTTTCAGGTCTCGAAGTTTCTCTATTTTGAAACAAGTGCAGTCCTCATTGCGCTCATTCTGGTGGGTCGATTTTTTGAACACCGATCTAAACAAAAAGCTCAAGGAGGAATGAAGGCTTTATTAAAAATAGAGGCAAAGTCAGCACGTGTTAAAAGAGGCGGCGTAGCAAAAGAAGTGACGATTGAAGAGGTGATCAAAGGAGACATTATTTTAGTCCGCCCAGGGGATCGGATTCCTGTTGATGGCGAAGTGATCAGTGGGAGTTCTCATGTCGATGAATCGCTGTTAACTGGAGAAAGTCTTCCCAGTCTAAAAGAGAGAGGGAAAAAGGTGTTTGCTGGAACTGTCAATATTGAAGGTTCTTTTGAAGGTAAAGCAACGCGACTTGGAAAAGAGACAAGTCTTGGCAATATGATCCGTCTAGTAGAAAAAGCGCAGCAATCAAAAGCTCCTATTCAAAAACTTACAGATAAAATTTCTGGGATTTTTGTTCCGATTGTCCTTGTGATTGCTATTCTTACATTTTTTATCTGGGGACTGGTTATGAATGATTGGACAGAAGGACTTTTAAGTGGAATCGCTGTTCTCGTCATCGCTTGTCCTTGCGCTCTTGGTCTTGCTGTTCCCACGGTTATCATGGTTGCTTGCGCCCAGGGTGCAAAAGATGGAATCTTAATAAAAAATGTTGAAGCGCTTGAACGGGCAAGCAAAGTGGACACGTTGATTGTTGATAAAACAGGAACTGTGACAGAGGGAAATCTTGCTGTTGCAGAAATGCATACGGATCTTCCGAAAGAGGAGTTCATAACCCTGAGTGCATCCCTTGCCTACCATTCTGCGCATCCTGTTTCTCAGGTTATTACTCGGTTTGGTAAAGAGCAAGAGCTTAAAGCCTTGATAAACTTTAAATCCCATAATGGAAAAGGTTTATCGGCAACAATTGATGAAAAAAATTATCTTCTTGGATCTCTTTCTTTTCTTCAAGAAAATAGAGTCGATACCTCAAAGTATGAAAAACAAATCGCTCAAAAAGTTGGTATGATTGTTTTACTGGGTAAAAAAAAGCAGTGTTTGGGTTATTTTGTTTTAGCAGATCAAATCAAGAAAGATTCGAAAGAAGCCATTCGAGCACTGCATGCTTTAGGAAAAAAGGTATTCCTTATCAGTGGGGATCGAAGAAAAGTGGTTGAAAACGTCGCACAAAAAATCGGTGTTGATGGTTTTTATGCAGAAGTGCTGCCAGAAGACAAGACGCAATATGTCAAAAAGGTTCAAGAAAAAAAGGGTGTTGTCGCAATGGTGGGTGATGGAATCAACGACGCGCCCGCTCTTGCCTGTGCAGATGTAGGATTTGCTATAGCTCAAGGAACAGATGTTGCAATGGAAAGTGCAGCGATCGGTTTGATGAGAGGCAATCTGACAAATCTTTTAGAAGCCCTTCGTTTATCCCATAAAACTTTTACTAAAATCCGTCAAAATCTTTTTTTCGCATTGTTTTACAATAGTTTAGGAATCCCTTTTGCAGCGTTAGGTCTTTTAAATCCACTCATCGCCGGCGCTGCAATGGCATTGAGCTCGATCTCCGTTGTCATGAATTCACTAACACTGCGCAAAAAATCCTAATCATTGCCTTGTAAGGTTTTTTGGAAAAATTGGGGCATTACAAAAAATCTGCAGTCGGTTAGAATAAATCCTTTCTAAAAGCTCATATGTGATGATCATGAATAAAGAATACGATTTGCCTTGGCGGGTCTTTGTTAACGGGAAGAAAATAGGGGTATACGCTCTATCTGCAGCTCTTATTGCGGGCCTTTTTATTGCAAAGTTCGAAGCGAAAAAAGAGCGTGCGAAAAGAGACTATGTTGCTGCAACAGCGGCTTTTACAAAATGGGAACAAGCTTTAGATCAAGGGGGAAGCAGCCTTGCAAAACTAAAAAAGTTAGTCGAAAAACATCCTGAACTTCAAGCTCATTATGACCCCTCCATTGCTCAATCTCTTTTAGCAAATATTTCCCCTCAAGAAGCAACTCCTTTCATTGAAAGAACGCTCCAACGCACAAAACAGCCTTACTATATTGACTATGCACGAACATCGTTAAAGATTGGTGAAAAAAGATATCAAGAAGCTTTAGAAGAAGCGCTCAGTTTGAAGGATAAAATGGCGTCCGATTCCTCATTTTGGGAGAAATCTAAAAAGAATTCGGCTCTTTTTGCTTTTAATCTATTGCGTATAGCAACGTTAAATCAACAATTAAACCATAAAGAATCTGAGCTTGAAGCTTGGACAGAGATCAAACAATATGGCGGTTGGGATCAGCAACACTCTCCAACAGATTCAATGGGTCATGAAGGGTTTAAGCAGCTTTTGAGCCACTTTAGTAGGCAAGAAACAACCTTGCTCGATTATATTAAAGCTAGAGAAGAAGAGTTAAGAAACCCCTAACTCTTCTCATTTTTCTTCTTGCTTATCTATCTCTTCCACCTTAGAAGCAGCCCTGCGCAGTCCTGTTCCTCCAAAAAGACCTAGGAAGAAAAAAACTAGTGGTGGCAGGAAAAAGGACACAACAACCCCAACAATTGCTAAAACCAACTTCGTTGCTTTTTCTTGTTTATAAACAAAGTGAAAAGCGCCTTTTGCTGCTTTTTCAACTCTATTTGGTAGCCATATGCCTAAGATTCCCCCAATACCAGCTAAGAAAATGCTCCACGCTGCACCAAAGAATATAAAGGTAAGTAGTGTTGCTAGCAAGAAATAGAGAACAAAGAAAATCTCGAAGTGATATTTTTTTCCAAAATTCTCAAGCTCTTGAACGCTAACCCCTTCTTTTAATTTTTTATCCATTTTTTCACTCATTTTTCAAACCCCCTGGATCTATTCATGAATAAAAATCCAAAGAGACAACCAAATGACATTTATATGCCCCTACTGTTTAGTCTAAAATAAAAAATATTTTTTGCAATCTTGATCTTTTCTGTTTCTTTTGAAATTTTTCATTAAATGGAATAAAATAAATGTGATACTGATGGGGAACTTTTTTTTAAATGGCGAGAAAGGAACTGCGACAACATTGATCATAAAGCAAAGATCACCAATGCATATCCTTAACAGCATCAAAAACTTCAATAGAAGTTTGGTGGGTTTACTAGTGATTGCATCTCTTCTTTTTTCCTTTTATCTCTCTAAAGAAAGTGGAAAGAAACCTTTAAATAGCAGTATCTTAAACGAAAAAAGTGAACCCATGCCACCTCGGTTTGATCACCAACTTGTTGGAAAAGGGGCTTTTTTTCTTTGTCCCGAAATGCAAAGCTTCCCTTTTCCCGATCTGAGTGAAGAGATTGTATTTTTAGGGAAAAACACAAGACCAGATACAACGAGTGATGAACGAAAGCTTCATGTCGGTCTTAAGGGAACGGACACATCTGTTAAGATAAACCCCGGGCAAACGCTCTATCTTGCTTATGAAGGAAATTCTTTACACTTTTCAAAAGAGGTGACCCCTTTATGGATCACACCCTCTCTTGCTGAGAATGGAGAGATTCGGCTCCAAATAAGAATTGAGCTCAGTAATGATCAAGGAGAAAAGCTTCTCGATGAAATGAGAGAATTTCAGGTAGAGCAAACGTGGACAACGAAAGAAATCGCTGAAATTGTTGATCCAGGACTGCAAGCGGCTGCAAATGCATTGAAAGGGGGAAAGTGGTGGGGACCTGACAAGCTTTTTGAAAGGTATGGAGGAGAAGAATTTCAAACATTCAAAGGGCAAGAGCGTCTTGAACTTTTATCAAATGAAGGAAGGGAAATCCTTTTCATAAGGCGTGGAGATACGTTCATTTGGAAAGGTGATAAGTGGCTTCCTTCCACAGAAACCAAAGGTTTCCCGCTGGGCAAAGTCGTCGCAATATCTCCTTATAAAGTAGAATGGCAGCTCTGGGACAGAGAAGGGCTGGAATCGGTGCTCCTTGCTTTCAACAAAGAAAAGGCTTCTATGATTTCAGTGCGCATCGAGGATGCGTTTACAAAGCTTAGAAGAAAAACATCTTCCCACGTTTTTTGTCAGATCGATAACCGTAAGGCCCTACTGAAAGCATGTGATTGGCTCGTTCATACCGCTACAGGTTGGCATACCGTCAAAAATGACTCTGAACTTGAAGCTCTTTTGAACTTAGATGTCCAAGGAGAACTTTTTATCTTTGATGGGATCGAGAAGAAAGAAGGAAAAGAGATTTTTTGTGGAACGCTTTTCAATCCTATGAGAACAGAGCAGCAGTTTGTCAGACTTCCCATGGCCCAGACAAAAAGTAGAAAACATTCTCCTCCCCCAAAAAATACCTTTTCAACTAAGATCGGACCGCTAGCAACCGAAAAACTTTTAGTAAAAACCTCTCAACAAAATAGCCCTAACCAAAAACTTGAAGCAACCGAGAAATGCGACATTTTTAGTGAAGAGTAAAGTCGGAATCCTATTTCTCTTTTATGTAGCTGCCCTGCATGGACAAACCATCGAAGAAAAGCGAGACGCACTTGTTTTGCAAAAAGAAGAAAAAGAGTTGCGTACCTATTTAAACAACATCAATGCAGAGCTAAAAAAACTGCGTCTTTCCATGGAAGAAAAATATCAGTTAGTGAATGCATACCATAAAGCAGAGGCCACTGAAGAAGAGTACCAGCTCCTTTTAACAGAAGTGAATCAAATCCGTACCAAGATGGCTGAGATTGAAAAAGAGTGGCATGATCTAGCTGTTAATGAGTCGAAAAAAGATGATGAGGGGTACGCTTTATGGGACCAAGAGGAAACAACTTTCACGCAACTGATCATGGAATATGGATCCCATGATTATCTTTACATCATTCCTCCAGAAATTCTCTCGATGAAGCTTCACATGTACTCTGGGATTCCCATTCCAAGAGAATCTTGGAGTGAGCTTCTCGAAATCATCTTTTCGCACAGTGGAATAGGAGTGAAACAATTAAATGCCTACACGAGAAAACTATACATCTTAAAACAAGATTTAGTTGCAGTAGATCAGATCCTCACTAATCCGCTTGATTTAACTCGCATTCCTCCAAAAACGCGGATCGCCTACGTTTTTTCACCCCCTCCGGAAAGAATCAAAGGTGTTTTACAATTTTTTGAAAGGTTTCGCGATGCTAAGATGACATTTGTCTATCAAGTAGGCTATAAAATCACAATGATTTCATCTAAAGAAGAAATTGAAAAGCTTTTAGCTTTATATGAAGCAGTTTGGGAAAAAGAAAATAAAAAGCTTACGCGCGTTCTTCCATTAACGCACCTTAATCCCCATGAAATGGAAAAGATTTTACATGCCTACTTTGGAAATTTGACCAAGAAACCACGCATTGGATTGACAAAAGGAGAAGGGGACGAGCTCGTGATCCTCCCCCTTGCAAGTGAGGGATCTTTAGTTCTTATAGGACCTAAAGATCTGGTTGAAAAAGCTGAAGCATTAGTGCGAGAAACAGAGGGGCAAATCGAAGACCCAATGGCCACGACAGTTTTTTGGTATAACTGTCGTCATAGTGATCCCATCGATCTTGCTGAGGTCTTAGAAAAGGTTTACACCGCGCTTATTTATTCAGGGATTGAAAGTCAACAACCGACGCTTGAAATGTATCCCATTCCACCAACACGCCCTAACCATCCTCCTCCTGAATCACAAGTAGCTCGCCCCCATCCCAGCCCGCCCCCTCAATCGAGCAGCGCACATCCTCGAGCACCTATTGCTGCTACAATCGAAACCCAAAAAGAAAAATCTTACAGAACAAATTTCATTCCCTATCCCAAAACGGGGACAATTATGATGGTTGTTAGACGAGATACACTAGACAAATTAAAAGAGCTGATTCGCAACCTTGACGTTCCTAAAAAGATGGTTCAAATTGAAGTCCTTCTCTTTGAAAAGAGAATGAAAAATGACAATAACTTTGGTTTGAATCTTCTTCGATTGGGATCTACTGCAACCGATAGCCACAAAACAGGCTTTGGCTACGAAACAGGTCTTGGAACCCCTCGAAAGGGGATTGTGGATTTTCTTATTTATAGAAAAAAATCGAGTGGCTTTTGGCCAGCTTTTGACATTGCCTATAACTTCTTAATGGCTCAAGAAGATGTTCGAATCAACGCTGCACCAGTTGTGACTACCCTAAATCAAACGCCTGCACAAATTGCCCTTGTTGAAGAAATTTCAATCGATAACGGCGCTGTTCCTATCAAAGCTACCGACGGAACCTATACCTCCCAACAAACCTATTCAAGAGCGCATTATGGAACAACTATTGTGATCACTCCTACGATTCATGATCCAGAACATCCAGAAGATGATAAACATTTTGTTACGTTAGAAACCAATGTTACGTTCGATACGATAAAAAAAAGAGTCCAAAATGATCGCCCTCCCGTGAGTAAGCGACATATTGAAAACCATGTCCGTGTTGTCGATGGTGAAACAGTGATTTTAGGTGGACTAAGAGAAAAAACGGCTGAAGATAGTAGCAGTAAACTTCCATTTTTAGGAGAACTTCCTGGGATTGGAAAATTCTTTGGGGATTCAAGAATGACAGATGAAAAAACAGAGATGTTTTTCTTTATTACTCCACATATTATTTTTGATGCCAAAGGTGAAATGGATAAATTGAGACAAAAGCAGCTCACAAAGCGACCTGGGGATCTTCCCGAGTTCCTAGAACGCGTAGAAGAGGCAAAAAAACGTGATAAAAAACGCCTTTTTGACAATAGTTTGAAACTTCTTTTTGGAAAAGTTGATGGCTGATCAAGGTGCGGACTACCTCTTTGCAAAACGCTTCGGACTTGAGTCTATTTATGATTTAAGTTCCTATCCTTTTGTGCAAAAAAAAATTCACAAACTTCCTTACCCTTTCGTAAAAGAAAAACTAGCTCTTCCTGTGGATGAAAAAGAAGGAAAACTTGTCGTTGCTATTGCGCATCCATGCGACTTGGAGACTTTAGAGGAAATACGCTGCATTGCAAAAACAGATGTAGAAGAGGTTTTTTGCCCGAAGCCCCAACTCGAAGAAGCGATTGAAAAATGCTACCACCAAGATGAAAAAGAAGCATCTACATTCATTGAAGGGTTAAAAAGAGAAGGAAACAAGAAAGTTTTAACAGAAAGGCAGGATGAATACGATCTCCTTGATAAACAGGAGAGCTCCCCAGTTATTCGCCTTTTAAATATGATTCTCATAGAAGCCATTCAACAAAGCGCTTCCGATATCCATTTTGAACCCTTAGAAGGTGAAATGGCTATCCGTTATAGAATTGATGGTATTCTTCAATTTCGTCACTCCCCACCTCCTGAACTGTCAAAACAGCTGCTAACGCGTCTAAAAGTTATGGCTAAAATGGATATTGCTGAACATCGGCTGCCTCAGGATGGAAGAATTAAACTTTCAATGGGAGGAAGACACATTGATTTCAGAGCAAGTACTGTTCCTATTATTTACGGAGAAAGAATTGTTTTAAGAATTCTTGATAAAAGTAATGTTGTCCTCGGGCTCAATAAAATTGGACTAGGAAATAAGACCCTCCAAGCCTTCCAAAAGTATATCCATCAAAACCAAGGGATTGTTTTAGTCACAGGTCCAACGGGGAGCGGGAAAACGACGACGCTTTATAGCGCTTTGAATGAAATTCACTCACAAGAAGTCAACGTCATGACAATTGAGGATCCTGTGGAATATAAACTCCCGGGGGTGGCTCAAATAAGTGTGAAGCCTAAGATTGATTTAACTTTTGCCACAGGGCTCCGCCATATTCTTCGACAAGACCCTGATGTGATTATGATTGGAGAGATTCGTGATAAAGAAACCGCTGAAATCGCCATTCAATCGTCTTTAACAGGACATTTAGTGTTATCAACACTCCACACAAATGATGCTCCTTCCGCACTGACTCGGCTAGTAGATATGGGAATTGAGCCCTACCTTCTTTCTTCGTCTGTCCTAGCGGTTTTAGCTCAGAGGCTCGTAAGAAAAATTTGCGACTGTTGTCAGGAAAGTTATAAACCTTCTTCTCAAGAGTTAGAAGATCTTCAAATTCACACAGACAAACTATATCGAGGCAGAGGCTGTAAAGCTTGCTTTAATTCGGGCTATCGGGGAAGAACGGGACTGTATGAACTCATGCCCGTTTCAGGGAAAATTAAAAAGCAATTACTTGTAAGCGTTGACGCAAGTGCCCTGCAACAAACTGCTGCTGAGCATGGCATGGCAACATTAAGAAGCGAAGGAGGTCTTTTAGCACAAAAAGGGATCACGACAACAACAGAAGTTCTTCGCGTAACAAGACAGCTTGAACTCTATTAGTAAGGAATATGGCTCTTTATCAATATAAAGCACTTTCAAGAGATGGTCGTCGAAAAATGGGAATGATCAATGCTGATTCTATTGGGCTTGCTAAAGAAAAGCTTAGAAAAGAAAAGATCCTTGTAACGGAGATCTCTTCCTATGCGAAAAAAGGGCAAGAACTTACGATTTCCTCAGCCCTTTTAGTTGGATTTACAAGAGATCTACACGTTTTATTAAGAGCAGGACTTCCTCTTTACGATAGTTTGCTGACTTTGGAAGAAAAATATCGAAAAACAAAGCTGCATCCCATTTTTCTAGATCTCTGTGATCAGGTTAAAGAAGGACATCATTTTTCTGAAGCCCTTAAGGAGTATCCAAAAATTTTTGATCCGATTTACTTATCGATGGTAAAAGCAGGGGAGGAATCAGGATTCCTAGAGCAAAGTTTTGCTAAACTCGAGAAGCTGATTGGTCAACAACAAGCCCTGCGAAAAAAACTTTCCTCTGCGATGATCTATCCAGCTTTTTTAGCCGTTTTCTGTCTATCAGTCATTTCTGTTCTTTTATTTTTTCTGATTCCTTCAATGAGTGAGCTTTTCGAAGAAAGAACACTGCATCCCATGACACAAGGAGTTCTTTCCTTAAGTCATTTTTTAAATGATCATGCATTTATCATCTTCACTTTGTTAAGTGGAATTTTTCTTTGTCTACTCCTCTTTGTTCGAAATCCCAAAGGAAAAGAAATTTGGAAAGAAGGTCTAATGCACATCCCCATTGCAAAACGCCTTTTTATCGAGACCATAATGGCGCGTTTTTGCCGTGTATTCTCAATTCTTTGTAAGGGAGGCGTTTCGATGATAGAGTGTTTAAAACTTTCGAAAAACGTGCTGAAAAATGTGCATTTTGAAAAGATTATTTCCGATGCTGAAATAAAAGTTCTTGAAGGAAAGCGTCTATCTGAGCAGCTTCAGAAATCTCCTCTCATCCCAGCCCTTGTGGTTCGATTACTTTCGATTGCTGAAGAGTCGGGAAGAGTCGCTGAGATGATGGCACACTTAGCTAGCATTTATGAAGAAGAGATTGAAAAAAGTTTAGCGCGCCTAACCTCTCTTCTCCAACCTGTGATGCTCCTATTTTTGGGAGTTATCGTAGCAGTGATTCTTCTGGCGGTTCTTCTTCCTTTAACCGATGTAAGTTCAATCCTCAACTAAGGAACGTAGTATGAAAAAAAAATATGCAATGACTCTTTTAGAAATCATGATCGTGATTTTTATTATTGGGATAATTGGAAGTGTGATGGGTTACAACATGAGTGGTAGCCTCGATAATGGAAAAGCATTCAAAACAAAAGAGGGATGTAGAAAGCTCTATGAAATTATTCAACTTGAAATGACCCAAACCGGGATGCCAGAAGATAAGGAAAAGTTGTTAAAAGAAATTTCAAAAATACTTGACAAATCAGGGCTTGTAAGAAATGTTCAAGAGCTCATGAAAGATGGGTGGGGCAACGAGTATCAGTTTGAGATGAAAGACGGAAAACTTAAGTTCCACTCAGAAAAGTATGAGGCCTATTGCAAGAAAAAAAAGATTAATGAGGAATATCCCTGGCAAGACGAAGAAAAAGACAAAGAAGATCTTTCACACTCGTAGAACTTTTTTTATCGATTGGTTTAATTGCTCTTATTGGAAGCTTGGTCTTGTTGCGCGCTAAACCAATGCTCGATCATTATCGGATGAATCGTAGCTATGAAAAACTAAGACGGGAAATTAGCCTTTCAAAACACCTAGCACAAACAGCAACCATAGATATTGAGTTCCAGATTGAGCAACACTCCAAAGGGCTGATATGCATGCGAAAAACTGATGAGCCGTTGCGTTTAGGAAAAACCATCAATACCTCATTTATCATCCCCCATTTGCAATTGGAAGGATCAACAAAAATAACGGTATGTATTAGATCTAGCGGGTGGATTGAAAACGATGAAATAATAAAGGTGAATGTAGGAAAGGAAAGAAAAACGATTGACGTTAGGAACCCTCTTGGATTAACGTAAAAAAATCCAAAAAAGAGTTTCTATGGCAGCATCAATAGCGCTAGCAAGCATCTTTAGCCAGGCCCTTAATGAATACGAGTTTCATGAAAAAGTGCTCAACTCACTAAAAAACCCTGCATGTATCAACTAGCAATAAAGGGTTGGGCACAGAAAACAGAAAATGGTTTGATTTACATCAAACCATTTGAGAAGAAATCCGATCTAACGCGCGCGCCAAGTCTTCTGGAGCATCGATTCCAAGCGTTTCATGAGAAGTTTCATGTACCTGAATTCCGAGTCCATTTTCTAGAAAACGGAGTTGCTCTAGACCTTCGGATCGTTCTAATCGAGAAGGGGCAGATGTGCTAATTTTTTTGAGCGCACTATTTGTATAAGCATAGATACCGATATGTTTATAGTAAGTGACATCTTCTAGCCCATCCCGATCGTAAGGAATAGGTGCCCGCGAAAAATAAAGGGCCCGGTGTTCGCAGTCCGTTACAACTTTAACAGTATTTGGATCCTCAATCTCCGCTGCGTTTTCAATTTCTTTTTTTAAAGACCAGATATCAAAGTCTTGATCAACCGACTGAAAAAGATTTTCGATCATTTCTTTACGAATAAATGGTTCGTCTCCCTGCCAATTTACCCAAATATCGCCTGACATCACTCTCTTTTCCTGAAGCTCAATTAAACGATCCGTTCCAGAGAGGCACCCAGGAGACGTCATATGATGCTTCCCTCCAAAAGATTGAATGAGTCGTGCTGTTTCACAGTCGTCGATTGCAAAGGCAACTTCATCAAACATCTCAATAGCAATCGCTGCTTCCCAAACCCATTGAAGCAGGGGCTTTTCTCCAAGCATAGCTAAAACTTTTTTAGGAAAACGACTAGATGCGATTCTTGCTGGAATAATGCAAATAGTTTTCACGGGCACACTTTTTTCATCGATCTAATCGTTTCTCTTAGTCCTACCTTGAAAGGCCAAATAGGACGATATCCCAGCTGCTCTACTTTCGCTCCATCCATGGCATAGCGGAAGTCATGTCCTGGACGATCAGCAACATAAGTCACCAGCCCTTTATCGATTTTTTTTCCCGTGATCTCTTCCATCACTTCAAAAAGAAGGTGTAATAGATCGATATTTTTCATTGCGATTCCTCCCCCTATGTTATACACTTCTCCCTTTTTTCCAAGGCTCAAAATTGCCCAAACAGCACGGGCATGATCCTCCACAAAGAGCCATTCCCGAATATGATCTCCCGTTCCATACATAGGAAGTTCTTTTTTCTCTAAAATCCTTTGGATCATCAGTGGGATAAATTTTTCAGGATGCTGCCCAGGACCATAGTTATTGCTTGCATGAGAAAGGGTTGTTGAAAGTTTATAGGTCACCCCATAAGAACGCACTAAATGATCACTACTAGCTTTTGATGCAGCATAGGGAGAATTGGGGCGATAACATGCGTCTTCTGTAAACGTCCCTTCTGTTCCAAGAGATCCATAGACTTCATCTGTCGAGATATGATGAAAATGGATTTCGGGATGTTTCCTGATAAACTCTAGCAGCTTGTAGGTGCCAATAATATTCGTCTGAATAAAAGGATCAGGATCAGTGATGCTCCGATCAACGTGGGTTTCAGCAGCAAAGTGAACAATCACTGTAATAGGTCTTTTTCTTTGGATCTCTTCAAGAAGCTTTTCATCACGAACATCGCCGTGAAAAAATGTATACCTTTCATCTCCTTGGATCGACTCAAGATTTTCAAGATGTGCTGCATAGGTGAGGCAATCCAGATTTGAAAGATGCCCTTTAAAGGACTCTTGCTTTAGAATAAAACGGATAAAGGCAGAACCCATAAATCCTGCGCCACCTGTCAATAAGATGTGGCCATTATTTAGATTCAAGTGCATAATTTAAAACCTCTTCTAGTCCCACCTCCCAGTGTGGAGGAGAAAATTTTTCTGTTCGTAGTACAGAAAATGCTGGACGTTTTGCCTTTGCTCCAAATGCTTCACTTGAAATCGGCTTAACTTCTTGACAACGGAGATCTTTTTTTTCTTTAAGTTTCTTTCGAATGGTTTCAGCAAAAGCATACCATGTTGTCTCGCCTTCGTTTGCAAAGTGATAGATTCCAGATTCATCAAGAATTGAAAGGACAGATTCTGCTAAATCATCGGCATAAGTTGGGCGCCCTCGTTGATCACTGACAACAGAAATAGTCTCTTTTTCATCCATGAGCTCAATCATCTTTTTCACAAAATCTTTTCCTTCTTTTCCAAAAAGCCAGGAAGTACGGACCAAAAGTGCATCAGGATAGTGCTTCATTAAAAAACGTTCTCCCATCTCCTTACTTTTTCCATATTCTGATAAGGGAATCTTTTCATCTTCTTCACCATAAGCTTTTTTCGCACCGTTAAAAACATAGTCGGTTGAGAAATGAATGAATTTATTTCCCTTTTTTTTGGAAAGTTTTGCTAAAAGAGCCACAGCCTTAGCGTTTAAAGCATGTGCCTTTTCTTTCTCATCTTCTGCCCGATCGACAGCTGTATAGCCCGCACAATTAATGACATGGGTAAACCTTAATGTTTCAAATTGAGCAATGACTGCTTCCTTATTTTCCAAATCGAGTTCTTCTCGTGTACTTGCAATAAAATCAATCCCTTTTTCTAGGCATTTGCGTTGCACGGCTTGGGAGAGCATTCCCTGTTTTCCAATGATCCAAATTTTCATGACCACCTCAGTGCGTAAAAGTAGGGACTTTTTTGATCTTTTTCTGAAACAATAGGAGCTTTTATTGGCCACTTTATTCCTATTTCAGGATCATCAAACCGAAATCCTTTTTCAGTTTCGTTGTTATAAGGAGCGCTTGTTTTATAAAGAACGTGAGCCTCGGGACTCATCACACAAAAGCCATGGGCAAACCCTACAGGAATAAAAAGCTGCTCATGCCTTTCCCCGTCTAAATAAATCCCTTCCCATTTCCCAAATGTCGGAGAATCTGGGCGAATATCGACAATCACATCATAAATTTTTCCCGAAGCTACCCGAACAAGTTTTGCTTGTCCAGGCTCCGATTGAAAATGCATGCCCCGAATTACCCCTTGTTTCGAGTATGAGTGATTATCTTGGACAAACCCCCCCCTTATTCCACTTTTTTGATAACGTACCAGCTCATGACTTTCCAAAAAAAAGCCTCGTTTGTCGTGAAAAACTTGGGGAGAAATCAATTTTGCTCCTTGAAGATTTAAATCTTTAATTTCCATCAGAACCTATCTCGCCCATTCCTCTTAGATAGTTTTATATTTTTTTATCAAGCCTTTTCTAATGATTATTCGTGAGCTAGACTAATCATCAAGTATACCCTTTTAATCCTAATTTGACAAATCAGTCCGCCACTGCATTGAAATTCACAAGTTTTTCGTATAACTGAGTTGTTTTAAAATTGGGAAGATTTGCCGTGGTAGCGCGATAAAAAATCTTCTGAAGCCCTTAGAAATTCCTCTAATTTATTCAATTTTTATCTTCAAGACAAGGGCAGCTGCAACAAGAGAAGATAGACTAGAAAAAACAAAAGGAATCAAAGAATGTGCATGAAGAAAAAAGCCCCCTAAAATAGAAGAAAGCACCATTGCAGTTGAGAGCATTGACTGACTGAGCCCCAATACCTTTCCTTGACTATAATCTGGCGCAGCATTTGAAATAACGCTTGTACAAATGGGCCAAACAAGACCTGATAATAGGGTGCAACTTCCTAACAAAAGAAGGAAACCTTTTAAAGAGCGAGAATAAGGAATAAAAACAACGAGGGCCGAAAAAAGAAAAAAAGAGGTTAAAAGAATCCATTTGGGATCTGCAACATGATAAAAGATGCGGTGAAGTACACCTGTTCCAAAAATCCAACACACACCTAAAAAAGCGCAAATATCTCCAATTGTTGCATTAGAGAGATGAAAATTGTCAACGACAAACGCTGGCACAAAAAGAAAGATAATGTTCCATGAAAAGAGGAAAAAGAAATAGAGAAGATAAAGAAGACGTATCGATTTTGTTCTTAGAGCCGTTTGAATACTATGAATTCCCTTTATCAAATCAAAGGGTTTGTTTGAGGGAGTTTTTATTGTTTCTGCAAAAGCAAAAAGGATAAAAAGAACGTTGATCAATCCTAAAATCGCTCCAATGAACAGGGGAAATGAGGAGTCAAATGCAGGGGAAATAGAGGGATCTGAAAGCTTTCCACCAACAAAAGGGCCTAAAATAAATGTAAGGCCCGCGATTGCAGAACCGTAGCTATAATAGCGAATTTTTTTCTTTGTGCCCGGGCTTAAATCGGACAGTGCAGAAAGACAAATTGATAAGTTTCCTGCTCCCACACCCATCATAAGACGTGCAAAAAAAATCCAAAAAAGAGAATGGTGATGGATGCCAAAAACGCTTAAAGCATAACCAATACATGTTAAAAAGGTTGTTAAAAGAAGAGCTCTTTTCCTTCCATGATGATCTGCATACTCTCCTAAAATAGGAGCAAAAATAAACTGCATCAAAGGATAGATCCCTAAAAAAAACCCTAAAAAGATTGTTTTATACGAATGAGAAATGTCAGGACCTAAAAGGCCTTTTGAAGGCTCTAAAAATAGAGGGGCAAAAATAGGAAAGACAATTGTTGCCCCTAAATTATCTACAGCGAAAGTAAAAAAGACCGAAAACAGCGAGCTTTTTTGTTTCGCCTCTTTTCTAGCCATCTAAGGACCAATTAATTGGATCTTTCCCCCACTTTTGCAGCAGCTTGTTTGTTTTTGAAAAGTGATGGCACCCAAAAAAGTTTGCAGCGGAATAGGGAGAAGGGTGCGCAGAAGTTAAAATTGCGTGGGGGTGATTAAGGGTGTTTAAAATATTTTCACACTTTTCTCTTGCCGACTTTCCCCACAACACAAAGACAAGGGGCTCTTTTCTTTGACAAAGCTTTCGAATCACGCCATCTGTAAAGGTCTCCCACCCCTTACCATAATGAGACCTCGGTTCACCCTTGCGCACAGTAAGCGTGGCATTTAACAGCAACACTCCTTGTTTTGACCAATTGAGCAGGCAACCATGATTAGCTGGAGGAATCCCTATATCCTGACTCATTTCCTGATAGATGTTTTTTAAAGATGGAGGAAGAGGGACCCCTTTTTGAACACTAAAACAAAGACCATGCGCCTGTCCTTCACCATGGTAGGGATCTTGCCCCATCAAAACAACTTTAACTTGGTTACAAGGGGTTTGCTTGAAGGCGTTGAAAACTTCATTTTCTGGGGGAAAGATTTTTTTGCCTCTTCTCTTTTCTTCCTCTAAAAATTTTTTCAACTCAAAGATATAAGGTTTATTGATCTCTTCTTTTAGAAAATCATGCCAACTTTTTTCTAGTAACATCATAGAAAAAGGTTACCATAGGAAACTTTTTTTCACAAGATTGACAAAAGGTCTTTCTCTCTTTAACCTAGCTACTGATCTGGGTGTAGCGCAGCTTGGCCAGCGCACTTGCATGGGGTGCAAGGGGTCGGAGGTTCGAATCCTCTCACCCAGAATTTTTTGGAAAATAGTGTTGATAACCTGTCGATAGATGGATCAAAAACTGTTCAGTTGAAAGTGATCAAGCAAAAATCATCAGGATGCCCATTTTTCTAACAGCCCGTGAACAGTGAGTTTTCTCTATAGAAATTTGGGGTTATTGACAAATCCACAGCTGAAGAAGATGAAGAAAAATACCTATTACTATATTCTCTTCTCTTTATCTTGTAGACAAGGTATGAATTAGTGCTAAAGCCGGAAAGATTCTTTGATTTGCAAACTTTCTCACACAAGAGAGTATTTTTCATGGATTTGCCTATTTGGGAAAGTTTGAAAAACCTCAAAAGTTACTTAAATTCTTTAACCCTTGGTTGCATAGAATGTCCCATTCCAAACACGGCAACACTCGTTAATACAGAAAGTATTTCTATAGGAAAAGGATCCGTAATTGAAAGAGGAGCTTACATTAAAGGGCCATGCGTCATAGGTCAAGATTGTCAAATTAGACACGGCGCTTATCTTAGGGGCTATGTTTTAACGGGAGACCGTTGCGTCATTGGTCACTCAACGGAAGTGAAACATGCCATCTTTTTAAATGACTCTAAAGCTCCACATTTTAATTATGTCGGCAATTCCATCCTAGGGAATCACGTTAACATCGGAGCTGGGGTGATTTGTGCAAACTTTCGATTGGACAAAAGAGAGGTGACTTTGAAAATAGGGGGGGAAATCTATCAAACAGGGATGAAAAAATTCGGAACTATTGTAGGTGATGGCTCTCAACTTGGTTGCAACACTGTCATTAATCCAGGTGTTTTATTAAGAAAAGAAACGTATGTAAAAGCTTGCACATCTATTCAAAAATCCAATCTTAGGAAAATAAACAATGCCAAAACAGCTGGTCAAACCTGATACGTCATTAATTAAACCTTTAAAAGAAGACTTTGAAATTTTTTTGAAACGAAACATCATGCGTTTAGGTGATCAAAGCATTCTTCGCGATGCTTGTGAGTATGCATTGTTAAATGACGGAAAAAGAATGCGCCCTTTAATTGTTTCGATGGTTGCTAAAGCTGTTGGTAATCGTTTGGATGTTATGGAGGCTTGTCTTTCTGTTGAATATTTTCACACAGCATCATTAATTGCTGATGATCTTCCTTGCATGGACAATGACGACTATAGGAGAAATAAAGCTGCTTTACACAAACAGTTTGGAGAAACCATTGCTCTTTTAGCAAGCTATGCTCTTATTTCTGCTGGCTATGAAAAAATTTTCCAGAGTGTTCAGGTTCTTTCAAAACAAAAAGAGCCATTTAGAAATCGAGCAAATGAAACCTGCGTGATTGCTCTAGATGCAGCAACACGGTGCGCTGGAATTGCTGGAGCGACTGGCGGTCAATTTAAAGATCTTTACCCTCGAAAAAAAACTGTGGAGGAAGCTTTTGATGTTATCTACAAGAAAACGATTACTCTTTTTGAAATTTCATTTATTTTTGGTTGGATTTTTGGTGCAGGGGCTATAAACCGAGTGGATGAAATGCGACAGGTTGCCTATCACTTTGGAATGGCATTTCAAATTGCCGATGACTTAGATGACGTTTTTCAGGATGATAAAAGATCGCTAAATATTGCCCGCTTGGTTGGCCGCAAGAAAGCAAAAGAAATGTTTAGCAATGAGATGGAAACCTTTTCTCTAAAAATGAAAAAACTCGGGCTCTTGACTCCCGAGTTCCAGCAAACAATAGATTTACTCAAAGGTCATGCTAAAATAGGTTCTCGTTGAGTCTTTCTTTGAACTTTGTCGAAAATCTTTTGCTCAATTTCATTGGCCAGCTCGCGGGCGTTTTTTAGCTCTGTTCGAGTCGCCTCTTTTCCCTGGCCTAACCGTTTTTCGTTGTAGCTATACCAAGTTCCCTTTTTATCAACAATTCCATGCTCTACACCTAAATCAATGATAGAACCCATTCTTGAAATTCCTTCGTTAAAGAGAATGTCAAACTCAGCAACACGAAAAGGTGGGGCCATTTTATTTTTCACAATCTTTACTTTTACGCGGCTGCCAATGTCAATATTTTCCGGTCCTTTAATCGTTCCTGTTCGACGGATATCCATTCTGACAGATGCGTAGAACTTTAAAGCTCTGCCACCAGAGGTTGTTTCTGGGTTTCCAAACATCACTCCAATTTTTTCTCGAATCTGATTGATGAAAATGGCGCATGTATTGCTTCTTGACAAGGTTGAAGTCAATTTTCTTAAGGCTTGTGACATCAAACGTGCTTGGAGTCCAACATGAGAATCTCCAATTTCACCCTCAAGCTCTGATTTAGGAACCAATGCCGCAACAGAGTCGATAACGATCACATCAACAGCATTTGAGCGGGCGAGCATTTCAGCAATATTTAACGCATCTTCTCCACAATCAGGTTGCGAAATCATCAGATCGGTGAGATTAACGCCAATTTTTTCTGCATAAGCTGGATCCATTGCATGCTCTGCATCGATGTAAGCTGCAGTGCCCCCCTCTTTTTGGCAGCTTGCAACAATGTGTGTTGCTAAAGTGGACTTTCCTGAAGATTCAGGCCCATAAATTTCTACAACGCGCCCTCTAGGGACTCCACCGATTCCTAAGGCAAGGTCTAAAGAAAGAGCGCCAGTTTTAATAGCACTTATTCCGCGAGACGATGAGTGATCTCCTAGGGACATAATAGAACCCGAGCCAAACTGTTTTTCAATGTGTGAAATGGCAAGTTCTAAGGCTTTTTTCTTTGCTGCTTCATTTTGTTCAGTCATATCTGTTCCTCATACACTTTATTTTTTTCCACTATACATCTCTTTCCCATTAGAATCATGTGTAAAATTTCGATGACAATTTTATGATCACATGCTAGTGGTAGGGAATGACATATTTAGCAGGCGATGTAGGTGGAACTAAAACGCACCTCGCTCTTTTCAAAGAAGAGCAAGAAAGGGTGGTTTGTTTTAAACAGCAAAAGTTTCCCAGTCAAAAATACCCCAACTTAAGACTCATTGTGAAAGAATTTTTAAAGGGGATGAGTGAAAAAGTCTCCAAGGGGTGTTTTGCGATTGCTGGCCCTGTAAAAAAGGGGAGAAGTCAAGCGACAAATCTCCCTTGGTTGGTAGAGGTTGACACCCTTGCAAAAGAGCTTTCCAATTATAAGGTTTCTCTCATCAATGATCTTGAAGCCAGTGCTTACGGGTTAAAGATGTTGCAAGAAGATGAGTTTTTCATTCTTAACGGACAAGCAAAAAAAGCCAAAGGAAACAAAGCCCTTGTTTCTGCTGGAACAGGGCTTGGTGAAGCAGGAATTTTCTTTGATGGAAACGGGGAGATCCCTTTTGCGTGTGAGGGTGGGCATGCTGATTTTGCACCTAGAAATGAAAGAGAAGATCGTCTTCTTCAGTTTTTAAGAAAAAAATTTGGACATGTTTCGTACGAAAGAATTTTATCGGGTCCTGGACTTTACAATGTTTATCAGTTTGTCGTAGAGACAAAAGTAGAAGATGAAAAAGAAGAAGTTTTACAAGAGATTGCTTCCGGGGACTCTCCCCGACTTATCTCAGAAAAAGGGTTGAGTGGAGGCTCTAGGGCTTGTAGAAAAGCGCTAGAACTCTTTATTGCAATTTATGGAGCAGAAGCAGGCAATGTTGCTTTAAAAATGTTTGCTTTAGGAGGGGTTTATATTGGTGGAGGAATTGCTCCTAAGCTATTAAGTCTTTTTAAAGAGGGTGGTTTTATGGACTCTTTTACAAGAAAGGGGCGCTTTTTTGATCTTCTTAGAACCATACCCGTTCGCATTGTTTTGAATGATAAAACAGCTCTTTTGGGAGCAATGTACTATGCTAAACATATCATGTGAAGCGAATCATCCTTTCTTAAACTGAATTCTTTTGGAGAAAAATCGTTATAAGACATAAAGTCTATAGAATGGAATCTCTAGAGATTGATGAATTGGTAGCTAAGCGATGCGGTCCAATTGGCGGAGAGTTAATGGCTGCAGCGCGTTCGGGACACTTGTGTGTGCAAAAAGACATCAAGTTGGAGGGGTGCACCCAACTAAACGGGGATGAAGAGCGGTTTGAGGGATTCGTTGGAAGATGGGGCGATCTTTATTATTTGCAGCGCAATTGGGTTCTTGAAGCAGAGATTGTTCGAAACTTTGTTCGTTTGATGGCAAATGTCAAGCAGGTTAACATTGGAGAAAAAGGGAGTTTGACTAAGGGACAGTATCAGGCCGTTCGAAAGGGGCTTAGTGAGGGGGTCGTTTGTTTAACCGGGGGGCCTGGAACGGGAAAAAGTTATGTCATTGGAGAAATTGTCAAGAGATTTACAGGGAGTGTTTGCGTCTGCGCCCCGACAGGAAAAGCGGTGTCTCTACTGAATGAAAAGCTGGATTGTGAGGTTGGAACGCTGCATGGGATTTTGGGGATTAAAAGTGGAAAAGATCTTCTTTTTGGCGGAAAGCCGTTAAATTATGAAATGGTTATTGTTGATGAATGTTCAATGATTGATGTAGGGCTTTGGGCGGCGCTTTTAAGAAATATTAAGAGTGGAACACGCCTAATTTTAGTGGGAGATTATGAGCAACTACCTCCAGTAGAGGCTGGCACGATTTTTGGAGAACTTTGTCGTTACATGAGAGAAAAAAAAAGGGGCTATGTTTATCTAAATGAGTGCATGCGTAGTGATCGCGCTGAAATACTGGGATTGGCTGCAGCTGTCAAAAACGGGGCAATGATTCCATATGGAACGTTGGAAAGAAGGGGTGCAGATTGGAAGAAAGAATTTAAGAAGGGTGGCTTTCAGATTTTATCTTGTTTGAGAAAAGGGCCTTTTGGGGTCGAGGCAATCAATGAATGGATGGGGGAATGGATGCGGGGCGGAGAAGAGATTCCTATTATGATTACTCGAACGGATAAACGGATGGGTTTAAGCAATGGCGCAATGGGGGTTTTGCTTAAGAAAAATGAGGGGCGTTCTTTAGGAAAAGATGATGTAGCTGTTTTTGGGGATCGTGAATTTCCAGCGGTTTTACTTCCTGAATTTGAACTTGCTTATTCTTTATCGGTGCATAAGAGCCAGGGCAGCGAATTTGAGCGCGTTGTTCTACTCGTTCCCAAGGGGTCGGAAATTTTTGGAAGAGAGATTTTATATACGGGAATTACGCGCGCAAAAGAAACGATAGAGGTACTGGCCGATGAAGGGGTAGTAGAAAAATGTTTAGAAGGATCTGCGGTAAAAATGTCTGGAATAGGGAGAAGGTTAGGCGCGCATTAATGGGTTTATTTGTTTGAAATTGAACAAGACTCTAGAAGTGCAATGCTCTACAAGATTTGATGGATGGATCTGAAGGAGAAATCAACAAATTTTTTACTTTTAATCTAGACTATTGACCGGATGGGTTGACTTTGGTCCTACAACAGGGTATCTTGTGAGGCATAAATGAAAGGTAAAAATGTCTACAGAAAACCTCCTGCGCTCAAGAGAAACATACAAATATGGCTTTCGAACAGAAATTGAATCGGACCTTTTTTCCAAGGGTTTAGATGAAGAAACTGTGCGCGCTCTTTCAGCAAAAAAAAACGAGCCTGAGTTTCTACTTAAGTTTCGGCTAAAGGCTTATCATAAATGGAAAGAAATGTCTCCTCCTAACTGGGGACATTTGAAAATCGATCCGATCGATTTCCAAGACATGCGCTACTACGCTGCCCCGAAGAAAAAGCAAGAGCTCAGCAGTCTAGATGAAGTTGATCCTGAACTTTTAAAGACCCTTGATAAATTAGGCATTCCTCTTGAAGAGCAAAAGCAACTAACCAATGTTGCAGTCGATGTTGTTTTTGACTCTGTCTCATTGGGGACAACATTTCGAGACACCCTTGAGGAAGCTGGAGTTGTTCTTTGCTCTATCAGTGAAGCGGTTAAAAAATACCCAGAGTTTTTAGAAAAATATTTAGGAACTGTTGTCCCCATTGGGGATAACTTTTATGCTGCGCTGAATTCAGCTGTTTTTTCAGATGGTTCCTTTGTCTATGTTCCTAGAGGAGTAAAAAGTCCGATTGAGCTTTCGACTTATTTTCGCATTAATGAAAGAGAAACAGGGCAGTTTGAAAGAACACTCATTATCGCTGAGCCTGGTTCTTATGTGAGTTATTTGGAAGGGTGTACTGCTCCTGCTTATGATGAAAATCAACTCCACGCAGCTGTTGTAGAACTTGTGGCCCATGAAGATGCAGAAATCAAATATTCAACGGTTCAAAACTGGTATGCGGGCGACAAGATGACGGGAAAAGGGGGGATTTATAACTTTGTGACAAAGCGAGGGAAATGCGCTGGAACCCGCTCGAAAATTTCTTGGACACAAGTCGAAGCGGGCGCAGCGATTACCTGGAAATATCCCAGTTGTATTTTGCAAGGAGATGAGTCCGTGGGGGAATTTTATTCTGTTGCTTTGACTAATGGGAAGATGCAAGCCGATACTGGGACTAAGATGATTCATCTAGGAAAAAGAACACGTTCGACAATTATTTCTAAGGGAATTTCTGCGGATGAATCTTCCAACTCTTATCGGGGACTTGTTCACATCGGCGCAAAAGCAGAGGGCGCGCGTAATTTTACGCAATGCGATTCGATGCTTGTCAAAAACTGCTGCAGTGCCCATACCTTTCCCTATATCGAAGTGCACAATGAATCTGCAGAACTTGAACATGAAGCCTCTACTTCGAAAATGAACGAAGAACAGCTCTTTTATCTGCAATCGCGTGGAATTTCTCAAGAAGATGCGATACAAATGATTGTCAATGGGTTTTGCAAAGAGGTGATTCGAGAACTTCCACTCGAATTTGCTGTAGAAGCGCAAAAATTATTAACAGTAAAATTAGAAGGGTCTGTTGGATAATGTTAAAGATTAAAAATTTACATGTTTCGGTGGAAGGAGAGCCCATTCTCAAAGGATTGACCCTGAGTATAAAAGCGGGCGAAGTTCATGCAATGATGGGGCCTAACGGGGCGGGAAAGTCAACACTTGCTAAAGTTTTAGCAGGAGATCCAAGTTATGAGGTAACGGGTGGTTCGGTGATCTTCTCGGGGAAAAATCTGTTAGAACTAGACATTGAAGAAAGAGCGCATTTAGGGCTTTTTATGGGTTTTCAGTACCCGGTAGAGATCCCTGGTGTGAGCAATACAGAATTTCTCTTTAGTGCTTTGAATAGTAAAAGAAAAAGTTGTGGGGAAAATCCGCTTTCGGAAGAAGTTTTCGAGAATCTTCTCCATGAAAAAATGCAGGCTATTGGTGTGAATCCTGAGTTTGCCAAACGTGATGTCAATGGGGGATTTTCAGGAGGAGAAAAGAAACGGAATGAAATTCTCCAGATGGCAATTTTAGAACCCCAACTTGCTGTATTAGATGAGACAGATTCAGGTCTTGATATCGATGCCATGCGTATTGTTGCCGAAGGGGTGAATCAGCAGTTGACAAAAGACAATGCGTTGCTATTGATTACCCACTATCAACGTCTCTTAGACTACATTAAGCCCCATTTTGTCCATGTTGTTATGGAAGGAAAAATTGTTGAAACAGGGGGGCCAAAGTTAGCTCTAAAGCTTGAAGAAAAAGGATATCGGTTGATCTAATGACGCTTCTTGCAACATTAAAACCTCACATTGAACAGGGCGATCTTTGGAAGAAAAAAGCATGGAACGCTTTAGAAAAAAGAGGACTTCCCACAAAAAAATGGGATTCTTTTAAGTATGTTTCTTTAAATGCCCTTTGCTCCTCTTCTTTTCGTCCTATTTTCAAAACCTTTCCCAAGCAGGAGGGAATGATCTCTTTGACATTTAAAGAGGCTATGCGAAGCTATGGAGCCCTTCTTCAAAAGAGTTTTGCAGAAAATATAGTCGAAGAGAAAAATCCATTTGCTCTTTTAAATAGTGCCCTTTCTAAGGAAGGGCAGTTTCTATACATCCCGCCGGGAAAAAGCGCCGCGCTTTCTTGGAAGTTTATTTTAACGGAAGGACTCCGCGTTCCTAAACTAGAAATCTTTGTGGGAAAAGGAGCAACTTTTAAAATAGACATCACTTGTCAAGGAGAGGGAACTTATTTTTATAATCCTTATCTCCAGTTGACCCTTGATGAAGGAGCACATGTTGCGATTAATGAGCATTTGGAACATAGCGATCAAGCTTTTGCGACGCATACGGTTCGAGCGCGTATTAAAAAAGAGGCAACCCTAAAATTCTTTACTTTTTCTAAAGGAGCACAATGTGAAAGGCATGATATTCAAGCAACTTTAAGTGGCGAAAATAGTGAAGTGAACCTTAAAGGGCTTTCTCTTCCGAGTGGAAGAGATGAAATCCACCATTTTATTACCGTTAAACACTGCGTAGAAAGAACCCGTTCGAATCAACATTATAAAACCGTGTTGATGGACCATGGGCGCTCAAGTTTTGAGGGAAAAATTTTTGTGGAGAAAGAAGCGCAGAAAACAGAAGCCTACCAACTCAATAACAATCTTCTTTTGAGTCCTAAAGCACAAGCAATGAGCAAACCAAATTTAGAGATTTATGCCGATGACGTGAAGGCTTCTCATGGAGCAACAGCCACGCAGCCTAAAAAGGAAGAACTTTTTTATCTTCAGACAAGAGGTCTGACGCTCAAAGAAGCGAAGTGGCAATTGGCTCGTGGGTTTTGCAACGCGTTCATGGATGGCGAGATAGTCGATCGGTTTTTAAAACTAAGGGGTAGTGGTAGAAATGTTTGATGTATTGCGGCTAAGAGAAGACTTCCCGATGATGAAGAAAACAATGAACGGGAAACCTCTTATCTATTTAGATACCGCATCCACCTCTCAAAAACCCCAAAGTGTCATAGATGCAGTGCATCGCTTTTATAAAGAAGACTATGGCACTGTTCACCGGGCTGTCTATGAAATTGCTGCGCATTCCACAGAAATGTACAGCGCTGTTCGGAGCAAAATCCAACGATTTATTCATGCAAGAGATGAAGAGGAAATTGTTTTCACTCGAGGGACAACAGAAGCGATCAATCTTGTTGCTTATTCTTACGGTCGGACATTTCTCGAGGCAGGGGATGAAATCATTATCTCAGAGATGGAACACCACTCCAACATTGTTCCTTGGCAACTTTTAGCTGAAGAAAAAGGGCTCAAACTCAAGTATATTCCCATGTCCCTTGAAGGTGAGCTACGGATGGATGTTTTTAAAGAACGTCTTTCGGAAAAAACAAAATTTGTTTCTGTCGGCCATATTTCTAATGCAACGGGGACTATCAATCCTATTCAAGAGATTATCAAACTTTCCCACGAAGTAGGGGCAAAAGTCTTAATTGATGGAGCTCAAGCAGCATCCCATATAACCTTAGACATGCAGACACTCAATGCAGACTTTTACGCTTTTTCAGGACATAAAATGTATGGACCAACAGGAATCGGGGTGCTCTATGGGAAACTTCCTCTTCTAGAGGCCATGCCTCCCTTTATTTCAGGTGGAAACATGATTGAGTCGGTTACCATAGAAAAATCAACTTTTCAAGCGCCTCCTTTCAAGTTTGAGGCAGGAACCCCCTCGATAGCTTCAGTGATTGGCTTGGGCGCTGCCATTGATTATATTGAAACTATTGGAAAAGAGGCGATTGATGGGTGGCAAAAAAAACTTATCACAGTTGCTTTAGAAAAGCTCAAACCGATGAGTGGGATAAAGATTATTGGTGCACCAAAAGAAAGAGGGCCGATTATTAGTTTTGTCTTAAACGGTATTCATCCTCTAGACTTAGGCACACTTTTAGGTCTTAAAGGGATTGCTGTTAGAACAGGTCATCTTTGCGCTTATCCTACACTGCAGCGATTAGGGGTAAATTCTCTAGCACGTCTCTCTTTTGGGATGTATAATACGATCGAAGAGATTGACGCGGCAGCTTATGCCATCAAAGAAGGGGCTCTCATTCTTCGTCCCATGAACGCGACGTCACATCAATCTCAATAAATCAAGGACCAAATTTTGCCGTAAACCCTCGCTCTTTAGTTGGTGCATATAAGGCTTTTTCTCATCGTGGAATTTTTTGCCTTTCAAGCTATCTCATCACAATATCTATGAGTTGAATTATTCACAGGGCAACAGTATAGCTTGCATGTGATTGTAAGAGAATCTTTTAAATTCAGGCTTAAAAACGCGTCGACAATTAAAAAAGAGGAGTTTGAGAAACGCAAGCAAGATCCGATTTTCCGGATAGCTCTTGAAAGACTAGAGCGTCTCTTATCCGATCTAAACATGAGAAAAGCCTACGAATAAAGCGTTAATGAGCAGAGAAATCTCACAGCGATCAAACAAGCTAGTGTTAAAGAAGAGCATGAAGCCGGCCTAAAAAAAGGACAAGAGGAAGGACGTAAAGAAAGAGATATTGAGATTGCCCGCGCCCTTTTAAAGCAAAACCTCACTAGTAAAAGCATTTCTAAAGCAATAGGCTCGAGCGAAAAAGAACTGAAAAATCTCAAAGAATGAGAAAGAAAAATTGACTAAGCTTTTTCCCAAAGACCTTTTCTTCGTTAAGAAGTCTATTCGATTCTTCCGCTTGGAACATCAAAAATTTTTCTTTCCCAAGCTTGCTCATAACCCTTTCTTTTGCTTTCCAAAAACCGCCCGCTTAAATCAGCAAGAGCCAGCTGCTTCCCAAAATCCTTTTTTCTGCTGTTAGAAAGAAATTCGAAACGGTCTTGGAGCTCAGAGATTTTAAATCCCTGGGAGATTTCCTATTTTTCCTCTGCATTGAGATTTGCTGGCCATTTGTAAAATTGAGCAAGTTTTACATGGGTTTTTTTAAGCAAGAGGTAGCATGATAATTTTCCTATTCAATAGAAAAAAGCGCAGCTAAAATAAAAGACTCACAGTTTTTTTGCTTGCTTAAATAGGATGCCTTACAAAATTCCTTAGCAACTTTAAGGAGCTAAATTTTACTCTGCTAAATCTGCCTCAACCCACGGAGGAAATGATTCTTCATGGATAATTGGAAGTCTGTCTTGAATGAGTTGTTCAATCTGGGGGAGCATCGCTTGCGTCATTTTTCGTCCATGTTCATAAATTTCTTGGTTGTAGCTATCGCTAAACATTCCAAGCCCTTGAAAGTTCATGCGGATCACCACATCCGCATCCTTGGTGACATAGTCAGAAAGCTTTAGATGGGAAATTTTGAGACTACGTCGAGCTACGTCGAAGAAGTGACCGGGATCTTTAGCACTTAAATCCTCTCCAATATCTACAGCAATAATCACGTGAGCTCCATATTTTTTTGCAATGCGAACAGGAATAGGGTCCACAACGCCTCCATCAACAAGATAGCGTCCCTTATAGAATACGGGATTGAAAACTCCGGGAACTGCAGCGGAGGCCATAATTGGAGGAATAATTTCTCCTGCTCCAAACTCAATAAGTTCCCCAGTTTTTAAATCGGTGGCTACTGCGATAAAAGGAATTTGAAGATGGTGAAACTTTTTAGCTTTTAACCTTTTGTCTAAAAAGGCTTTAAAAAGGATTCCTTTAACAATACCAAACTTGGAAGAAAAAATCGAGATATCCATTAAGTCTGAACGCTTCAGTCCAAGTAGCAATTTTTCAAGACGATGGATGTGAGGTTGATCTGCATAAAGAGCCCCAATCACAGCGCCAGAACTACAACCAATAATGAGATCAGGATGGATCCCAGCTTGTTCGAGCTCTTTTAAAACCCCAATATGGGCAAGCCCTTTTGATCCTCCGCCACCCAATATAAGAGCCACTTTAATAGGCTCTTGGGGCATCTCAAAATTGGGAATAGGCTCTGGCTGAGTTTGCGAAAGCTTCATAGTTTGACATCCTCCCAAAATAAAAGAGAGTAAGAAAATGGGCGCAAATCCCACCAGTAACTTTTTATATAAAGCGCTCCTTAACTTCATGAAACCATGTTATCAGAATTTTAATTAAACGGGCTTCAACTGGAAAAAGTGTTTGCCATCCGACGAAGCAATACATTCGAATGGATCAAAGTCTGCTGAAAATAGTTAAAATTTTAGGTGAAGACTATCATAGTGGCGATAATAGAAAGCCAACATGGATATCTGCTGTTTGGATGATGTTAAGAGTGCTACCAGAGTATTGTCACCCTATTTTTTCTAATTATTTATTCAAACAGTTGCAGGTTGATACATAATCTCAGAGATTTTTTCCCACTGTTATCAAATCTTTCCTACCTTTTTTTTTATGTTTGGAGACTCTAAAATGTTTGCATGGATAAAAACTCTTCACTTTCACTAAAAGACTCTACAGTGGTGGCCTATGTCATCTCTCGGGTCCTTTCGGGTCCATTTTGGGGGCTTTTTTATCTCTTTCCGATGATTTTACATAAAGATCTTCACGCGACTTCCTTTCAGGTGGCAACTTTGATAGCGATTAAGCCGGTGGCTTCTCTTTTTTCTCCTTATTGGAGTCAAAGAGTTCATGCAATGAGGGAAAGGTTAATCTCAAACTTGATCCTTGGAAATATTTTAAAGTTTAGCCTGTTTCTCTTTTTCCCCTTTATCGATAGCCCTTGGTTTTATATCTTTGCTGTGGGGTTTCACATGTTCCTTTGTCGGGGGATGATCCCTGCTTGGATGGAGGTTTTGAAGCTAAAGGTTCCTAAGGAATCGAGAAGCAAAATTTGCGCGATAGGATCAATCATCGATTACCTAGGAGTTGCCTTGCTTCCATTATTTGTAGGGGGAATCCTTGATAATATCGCAGAGTCTTGGCGTATCCTTTTCCCTGTCGCCGCTGTTTTTGGCATGCTTTCTACATGGCCAATCAAAAAAATTAAGATTCCTTTGGTTGATAAGCAAAAACTTCCGACAACAGAAAGAAAAATTGCCCACTTGATCGATCCTTGGAAAAGTAGTTGGAAGCTTTTAAGAAAGCGGTTAGATTTTGCAAAATTTCAGTGGGGCTTTTTCTTGGGGGGAGCAGGATTGATGATTATTCAGCCAGTATTGCCAATCTATTTTAATCATGTTCTTCACCTTTCTTATTCAGATGTCTTAACTGCTGTTGCTGCCTTAAAAGGAATTGGGTTTGTCCTTTCTTCGCCGCTGTGGGTAAAGTTTTTCAATCGTTCTAGAATTTTTGTTTTGTGTTCCGTTGTAACCCTTGCCGCTGCAGTCTTTCCCCTTCTTCTTCTTTTTGCCTACTCATCAAGCTCCATTATTTATATTGCTTATATCGCCTATGGGGTGATGCAGGGAGGTAGTGAACTGAGCTGGAAAATGTCTGGCCCTATTTTTTCTAGAGAAGAAGATAGCGCTCCTTATAGCTCTGTTAATGTTTTAGCTGTAGGAGTAAGAGGCATCATTTTCCCTTATCTAGGATCTTTTTTATTTCTTAAATCAGAAAATCCCACATTTGTTCTTCTGTGCGGTATGTCTCTTTGCTTATCTGCAACAGCATTTCTTTCTTTTAACGGAAGAAAGTATCCTATTCGATTACAGGCTAGTACTTAATTTCTCTTTATCATAAGCTACTTCACATGAGGTTTTTTCTTTTATCTTTTTTGATATCCTTTTCGTTATCTGCTTATGATGTAAAAGAGCGTGTTACTACTTTAGAAGAAAAAATGGGGCAAGCTAGTACTAAAACAGATAGTGGTAATTTTGGTGCCAGTTTTACATCTGGGGAGTTTGAAAAGGGTTGGGTCGGGTTTCAATTATTTGGAAGCGCTCTTTATTGGCACGCAAAGGTAGGCGGAACAGAATATGTTTACGATCTTGCGACAGGAAAAAAAGGAAAAATAGAGACCCAAAGATTTGATTGGGATTGGGGATATAGAGTTGGTGCTGGGGTTCGCCTTCCTATTGTAAGGTGGGAAATCATTGGGACCTATACGCACTTTGGAACACAAGATTATGAGAAAAGAGGGATTGTCCCTCCTTCACTGCTCATCTTCTCGAAGGGAAGTGTTATTTCATCGACCCAAGACGCTCGTTGTGAATATAAAATCGAGTATGACAATATTGAACTCAACCTCCATCAAAATTCTTTCTTCAGCCGACTTTTAGGATTAGCAGCAGCAATCGGAGTTAAGAAAACTTGGATCGATCAAAAGCAAGGGGTAACCTACCAAGGTGATGTTGATACTAAAGTCAAAGATTGGTGTCGGTTTGTTGGTCTTGGTCCCATGATTGGGCTTAATATAAAGTGGCACCTTTTTTATGGGATTTCCTTTATTGCAGAGACTAAAGGAGCTCTTTTATTTGGAAATTTTGAAGTAAAACACAGCGAAAATGAAACAGCTCTGAAAGGAGATACCAACCTTTTTACTCCCACCCTTCATTTTCTTCTGGGACTTCAATGGGATGTCCCTATGAAATGGATGCAGTTTAGTTTGAGTTTAGGGTACGAGGCAGAATACTTCTGGCGACAAAATCGATCTGTAGAAATCAAAAATACTGTCTCAAATCCTTTTCGAGTCCAGCCCATCCGTCATGCTGAGGATTTAGTCTTTTATGGTGGAATTCTTAGAACGGGAATAGAATTTTAAATGGAGCGTAACGGAGTCGAACCGTTGACCTCAACAATGCCATTGTTGCGCTCTACCAGCTGAGCTAACGCCCCAAAGATCTTCTATGGTAAAAGGTTCGAGAGTTTTTTTCAACGACAACGCCACTAGGATACAGGTCTTAACTTCGATGAGCAAGAGGTAGCATGACAATCTTCTTCAATAGAAAAAAGCGAAGCCAAGATAAAAGACCCACAGTCTTTTGCTTGCTTGATGGGGCGTATGACATCAGTTGGGTGGGTTCAGTAGGCCAGGAGACTTAAGGTCAGTTCGAGAGCTTTGAAAAATGCAATGGAGTCTTCCTGCAGTGTTTTTTGCTATTCTGTTTGATATTCTACCTGCGAAGGTTTGCAATCACTTTGTTTTTAAACAGTAACCCTGTGTCCTAAAATTCAGGGCGACGTCCCAGCTAAAATTTCCAGAACCTCTTGCTTGATCCCATCAAAATTGCGCTCTTTGCCGTAGGCATCATCATAGGTTCTTTTGCGTGCGTCTTTCAGTGTCTCTTGGATCTCTAAATGATTCTCGATGAAAGTGAAAAGAGATGGATAGGACGACTCTGGTATCACAACCCCGCAATGATGGAGATGATTAGAATAAGAGCGCTCTTTAATGCGGTTTTTCGGTTCAAAGAAAAACATGGGACGGTTGTAGTAGAGAAAGTCGTATCCGACCGAGGAAAAATCTCCTAGATACATGTCTACTTGCTTGAGAAGGGGGTAGATTAAAGGGTACAGAGGAAGAACAACAACATTAGGGGCCTCTTTATAGCGTTCTTCGATATGAGCGACATGCCCTGCTTTTTGATGGACCATCCAAGGGTGTATTTTAACGATCAAGTTATAATGGCTTGGAAGTTGATCAATAATAGCAAGGCCCACGTCAAAATAAGAAGAATTTTTCTCTTGGTCAATCCATGTGGGAGCATAAAGGATTGTAGGTTGCTTTTTTCTAAATTTGGAAAACACTTCTTTTGCAACTAAGTTGTCATAAAACGCTTCATATTTTCTGTAGAATGAAAGGCGGTAGTTTCCTGTTCTCACAACTCCATCATAGGTGTCATAATAGTCAGCTTGTTTTAGCCGCTCCTTCATCTGATTTCCATAAATAAAGACAAAGGATTGGTTTTCAAATTGCTTGTACATTTTGTCAGAGTTTCCATGAGGACAGTACCAAAAATGTATTTTTTTGTTGAAGAGGATTTCAAGGAGTGGAGAAAGGTCCGCACGATAGTTTGAGCAAGAGACGAAAAGGAAATCGAAATTGGTAGCAATTGTTTCCAAAATTTTAGCGCGATGATCCACATACACGTTTTTAACTTGAGGGTAATACTTTTCCATTGTTTCAACAAGCAACTCTTCATCGATCACCATTGGGATATTCATAAAGTAAGCAATAGGAGCTAAATGGTCCAGGTGGTTAACCGAATCACCTGGAGCCAAGCACATCCCGCAGGCGCTAGGACTATTCGAGTTTTCTTCCATGCACTTATTCCGAATTGAAGGTTTCATAAACGTTCATGATTTTTTCTTTGAAATCTTCTTGTTCTCCGAAGGCTTGATCATAAACGGTGTTTTGGATTTTTTCAAAGGGTGAAGGGTTTGTATTTTCAATGATTGAGAAGATGTTTTCGTAATCTTCAGGTTCAATCAAAGTTCCACATTGCGTGAGATAAAGTCCTTTATCTTCTTTAGGGTTTCTTTTGTTTGTGTTTAAAAAGAACATCGGTTTTTTGAAGGATAAAAAATCGTAGCCAACTGATGACATATCTCCGAGATAGATATCGGCCAAATCTAAAACAGGATAAACGGGAGGGAAATCAGAGAGAATAAACACGTTCTTCTTACTTGGAAACTGATATAAAAAGAGCTCAAAAAGGTCTGGAGATGAAAACAGATTGGGATGGGGTTTGATCAAAAGGTTTAAATGATTGGGAAGGGTTTTCAGGATCTGTTGTATCGCCCCTTCAAAAGAAGAAGAATGTTCAGCATCTTTCCAAGTCGGTGCGTAAACGATGGTTTTATTGCCGCTGCAACAGATAAGCTCTTTGAGCTTTTTTTGGTAAAACTCTTTGTTTTGATTATAATATTTCAGACGATAATTTCCAGTTTTTATGACTCCTTTAAGTTGCTGAAAGCTTCCTTTTTCAGAGAGGAAATCCATCATTTTTTGTCCGTAGACTAAGGCAAAGCTTTCTTGAGAAAGAGACTCCATGTATTTTTCTCGATAGCCTTTATCAGAATTTCCATGCGGACACCAGACATTAAAAAGAGTTTTTTTGCACGTTAGTTCCGCTGCGAAAACAATCTCTCTAAACAGGGGATTAGGAAGGCATGTGTAAATGATTTCAAAGTTTTTAGTGAGATAAAAGCCTAAATCGAGAGAATTTTTGTAGATAACTTTGACTTTAGGATAGTAATTTTGAATTAAGGACTCCATTTCTTCATCATTAATAACCATTGGAATATTAAGGATTTGAGAAATGGGGGCAAGATGGTCAATGAACTGTCGATCTTGACCGGAAAGCAAGGTTGCTAAGCGGGGGGGGGTCATAAAAAGTCCTTGATTTTATGTAACTTTCCAGCGCCGGATTACACGTAAAGAGAAATTTAAGAAGGCGAAACATATGGGCAGGAAGCATTATCTACGCAATCTATTTATCTAACCTCACTCTCAGGTTTAGTTTTTTTTGCCGAATGTACTCTTGTTCATCCCAAAAAGGAACAACCTCTCGATTGAGTGTTTTCTTGAGTGTTCTTGATGCTTGAAAGTGAATGAAGAAAGAGTTTTTCAGCTCCTCTTCCGTTTGAATTTTTGTAAAAATGCGGCAATAACGGCTATCTAGAAAGTGAATTCTAACGTTAGCTTTGGACAAAGCGTTGCGCAACGCTATTTGATCCCACGGCTCTGGATCTTCTTCTAAAAGACGCTCTGTTTCTCGGTCCCATTTTTCGAGCAGTGAAAAAGTGGCAGGTGTTGGATAAAATAAAAGAGTGCCTGAATTTACTTTAGAAGGGTGGTTTTCTGGAAGATTTAAATTGCTATGAAGAGCCACATCGGTTTCTAGAGTTTCAAAAAGGGTTGGCTTTTGGTAAACAATGGCGTCAGCATCAAGCCAAAGGATGGGCTTTTGTAAATCTGAAAGTTTCTTTAAGATATATTTAGGTTTAAAGCAGCAGTTTTTTTCCCAGGAACCAAAGTTGGGCATGGGATCGATTTCATACGAAAGGTGAAACGTTTCGCAAGACGTTGCTAGGCCTTGCGCTTCTTTTTCATAGGGAGTATTTTCTGTATAGAATGAAATGATTGTGGGAAACATATTTCAAGAATCTTTTTTTTTCCGTTGTAACTTTTTCATTATCCTAAAAAAGGGTGAGTTCATGGTTGAGAACTTTTTTTTAAGGTGCGTGATGCTTGAAAATGGACAATGACAGCATCTTTAGCCCACACTTCTTTAATAAGCAAGATCACAGGTTGTAGTATAAGGTGTAGAGAGATTGAAGATTTTTGCATCGCTTTTTAAAAGAAGATCTTTTAAGGCAACTTGATCGGGAAACTCTTCATCTTCTGGGTTTTGACAAGCTTTAAGCCATTGATTTAATAGTTCTTTTCCCTTCTTTGTGTTGTTGAAAAAAACGGTTCCTGTAAGCATTTTACATGGGTGTAGATCGGGAAGCTCTTCAATCATACAAAGACCTATATCAGCTGTAAGAGTTTCTAGCTGTTTCGGCCCCCGCACAAATACTCCATCGGCATCAACCCACAAAAGGGGGCCACCCATTTTTTCTAAAATAAACCGAGGTTTATAGCAGCAGTTTTTCTTCCATGACCCCAAATTTGGAATGCCTTCAATCTCACAAGGAAAATCAAATTTTTCACATGAAGCAATGAGGTGTTTGACTTCATCTTCGTAAGGGGTATTTTTAGTATAATAAGAGACGATCGTAGGAATCACCTAGACCTCCATTTTTTATCTCTAAAAAGTTTCTAAGGTCTTTTTCTTTGAGACTGAGTAGATCTAAAAGTTTTCTGAAAAGCTCGCTTGTTTCTTGTCGATCTTTTTCATTTAAAGTAGCCGTTGCACTAAAGGAAAGAGGGTTTTCGCTATGTGTTTCCATCATTTTCGGGTCAATTTTGATTCTCTCAATGATCGTGTAAAGCAAGTTGACAAAGCTGTCTGAAGCAAGAAAGGCTTCGGGAATTGCTACACGCTTATTGCAGGAGTCATCAAAAACAAGGACTTTGTTCAGCCTAGGACTAACGTAGCGAGTTGAGAGAGGAGCGTCGTATACAGGATCCATTATTTTAATAGTGCATCGATCTCTTTAATCAGAGCTTTAAGTTCAGCCTTTTCTTTTTGGCTGGGAACAAAACGGTCTTGTTTCATGAGTTTTTTTGCGTGGTTTAAAACACTAAGAACGCCCTTCGTGTTATTTGGGTTTCTTTTGTCTTGTTTTGCCAAAGGAAAAGAGGTGCGCAGTTTTTCTAAAAGTTCTGTTTTTGACTCGCCCTTATACTCTTCGACAAACTCCACTTTTTTTTTTTGAGAGGCACTACGGCTTGAAAGACTGTAGATGGCTTGCCTTGGCATTTTAGCAACAACTCCTTGCAATTTTTTAGGTAAAGCTGTGTAAAGCTCATAATACTGCATAAAGTTGTAGGGTGTCTGACGATTTCCATACGTTTTTAAAAGCCAGTTGCTAAAAGCTCCATCGCGGTATTTTTTAAAAAGCTCTTGCACCCTTTTGATTCTTTCGCCATGTAAAATCACAGATTGGTTGCTAATGGCTTTAACTTCAGATGTAAGGGTTGAAAGAAAATGTAAATCTTCAGGGATGTTATTTTCATCTGTTTGATATTTTTCTAAAAGAGATTGAAGAGCTGCCCGTTCTTGATGGCTCATGGGGTTGATTTGAAAAGCACCGGAAAAATTCGTTAAAGGTGTTGCAGACGAGCGCTCGACAAGCTCATTCATTTTTTCTTTTTTTGCATGACTCTTAAAACGTCCCATTAAAAGAGAGTTGAGCTTAGACATTGTGACTCCATTTTTTCGCTAGTCATTTTAGTGAATAATTCTTTTGTGAGCTCCAAATAATCTGCTGCGGCCCGGCTCTTTGGTCTTGTCACAAAAACTGGTTTGCCATGGATGGAGGCCTCAGAAACAGCGATATCTCTTCGCACTTTTGTCTGCAAGAGTTTTCCAGGAAAAGTTTCTTCAACAACTTCTAAGAAGTCCTCGTTGTTTTTTCCGCGCGCATTCCAGAAAGAAAGAGCAACTCCTAAAAGATGAAAGGGATGTCGTTCTGAAATATAATGCATAAAATAAGAAAGACGTTGCAGTCCCTTGATACTGTAAAATTCAGGAGTTGCGCAGACGAGTGCATAATCACAGGCGATCAAAGAAGATTCTGTGAGCCAACAAAGAGAGGGGGGGGTATCGATAATGGCAATATCATAGTCTAAGGGTTGAAGAATCTTTTTTAGCTTTTCGTGAGAGTAACGATCTGATGACAAAACACCTGTCATTTCAACTCTCTCAAGCCAAGTATCAGCAGGAATCAAATCAACCATAGGATGATCGGTAGGAGCAATGACCTCTTGAAGTGTTTTATTGTCTTGCAATACGGCGGCCATACTATCATGGCTATCAGGATCAAACCCGAACCCTGCAGTTAAGTTTGCTTGAGCATCAAAATCGATCATTAAGACCCGTTTACTGTGAAAACGGGCGAGAGCGGAACCAATGTTTAGTGCAATTGAAGTCTTTGCAGTTCCACCTTTAAAGCTACACACTGAAATCTTTTTCATGATTCCTCCTTTTGATAAAGGGATATCAGCCTGCGCTCTTCAGATTCGAGTCTACAATTTTTAAGGAAATCATCAATGGAGATTTCGCCATGAACCACATTATCACGTGTTCTAAGGGCAATTGTTTTGTTTTCGGCTTCTCTATCTCCGACTGTCAGCATGTAATTCACCTGTTGAATTTGTGCAGTGCGGACTCTTTTTCCAAGGGAGCCTTCAGAGGCATCACAATCACATGTAAAGCCAGCTTCTCGAATCTTTGCCATGACCTCTTTTGCATAGGAAATGTGATCCTTTCCCACGGGAATCATGCGTATGGGAAGAGGGCTCATCCAAAAAGGAAATTTCCCTGCAAAGTGTTCAATAAGAATGCCTAAAAATCGTTCGATAGATCCGAAGATGGCCCGATGAATCATGATCGGTCTTTTTAATGCGCCATCGCTGTCTTTGTATTCAAGCTTAAACTTTTCAGGAAGAGCCATGTCGAGCTGAACTGTTCCACACTGCCAGCGACGACCAAGAGCATCATGGACATGAAGATCAATTTTAGGTCCGTAAAAAGCTCCATCGCCTTCATTGATTTTATACGCTTTTTTCCCTTCATCCAGAGCTTCTTTAAGTCCGGCAGTTGTAACTTCCCAATCCTGATCAGTTCCAATCGATTTTTCGGGTCTTGTTGAAAGTTCAAAAGTATAATCTAAACCAAAGGTTTGATACATTTCTTTAACGAGTTCTAAAATCCCTAGAATTTCATCTTTAATTTGATTAGGTTTCATAAATAAGTGCGCATCGTCTTGATGGAAACTTTGGACGCGGAAAAGGCCGTTCAAGGCTCCTGAAGGCTCTTTTCTATGAACATGACCAAACTCAGCAACGCGCAACGGGAATTCTCTATAGCTATGAGAGCGAGTTTTAAAATGCAGCATACAGCCAGGACAGTTCATCGGTTTGATTGCGTAGGCCCGTTCCTCATCCATTTCTACCGTGAACATATTTTCATGGTAATGTTGCCAGTGTCCTGAAAGCTCCCAAAGCTCTTTTATCATGAGCTGTGGAGTTTTTATAATCTCATAGCCTGATTTAAGATGTATTTCTTTCCAATAATCGACGAGATGATCCCAGACAGCCATTCCATTCGGATGAAGAAAAGGCATGGCTGGAGCTTCTTCTTTAAATGAGAACAGGTCGAGTTTTGCACCCAAAACGCGGTGGTCTCTTTTTTTTGCTTCTTCTAAAAACTGTAAGTGATCCTGTAATTCTTTGCGGCTAGGAAAAGAAATGCCATAAATCCGGGTAAGCCTTGCATTTTTTGCATTACCCCTCCAATAAGCACCTGAAGTTTTTAACACTTTGAACGCTTTGATTTTTCCAAGTGTTGGGAGGTGGGGCCCGCGACAAAGATCAAAAAATTCTCCTTGGCGATAGGCAGTGATAGAGCTTCCTTTGTCAAACCCTTCAATGAGTTCTTTTTTAAAAGGGTTTTTTCCAAATGTGTCAATGGCTTCTTTTTTTCCTGTGAAAGAAAAACATTCTGGCTTGAGTCCTTCTGCAAGAATTTTTTTACTTTCTTTTTCAATTTTGCCAAAATCTTCTTCAGAAACTTCTAAATGAGCAAAGTCGTAGTAAAAGCCTTTTTCAATCGGGGGGCCAATCGTTGGTTGGGCCTCAGGCCATAATCTTAAGACCGCTTGAGCTAAAACATGGGCTGAAGTGTGCCAAAAAACCTTTTTTCCCTCAGGCGAACTAAAGTCTAGGAGATGAACAGTATCTCCCTCTTTTAAGGGGGTGCTTAAATCGCGAAGCTTTCCATTAATCGATGCAGCTAGAGCTTGGTGGGGGGCGCGCTGGTTCATTTTATCGGCTAAATCTTTTGCTGAACTCTCCCTATCCAGTTCGAGCTCTTCCATTTCATATTTCACTTTCATGCACAAAAACTGTCTGCCTTCTTGGAATTAAACACCAGTGTACAAGACGTTGCAAAAAAGAAAAAGAAATTGCTACAACTGTAAATGACTTTGTTCCTATGGAAGCGCACCTAACAAGAAGGGGGAAGAGTTTTATTTCGTTAGACCTCTTTAGCTTGCTTTGACAAAAATCTGTTGTGTTACTAACTGTTTGCTGTTTCAGGAATCTCATCCTTGATATCGAGCTTTTCATGTCGCGCAGTGAGGCGGTTAAATTGTCTTCCTAGGGATTTAGTGGCAACGATCCAGCTTAAAATTACGAGGAGTAGAAAGGCTCCAATAAAAGGAGTACTTAGGTTAATGCTTCCAAAGAGCATGAGAAAGACACTGTGGATAATAGAGCCGCCCGTTTTTCCTAATCGAGAACCCACTCCATCAATCGCTGCTTTTCCTTTCAGCTTTGATTCAGGGCTGAGAGGAATGAAAGCAATCTCTTTTGTTGCATCAAAAAGGGTATACTTAAACCCTCGCGAGAACATATTTTGAAGAGTTCCGAATAAGATGGCAATAGTAAGAGGTGTCAAGCCAAAAGCGGCGCTGCAAGCAGTGAGAATGGGGTGATCATGTAAGAGAAGAACGCCAAAGAAAAAGGCTCCAGTGACTAAAAGAGCCACAGGAGTGATCAAAGCGCTAAAGGTCCAGTCCATTTTTCGAATCATATTCCCACTAATGAAAAAAGCGATGAAGGCAGACAGAAATCCAGTTGCTCTTAGAACCTTTCCCATGTAAGTGTTGAAGTCATTAGGGTTAGGGTAAGCAATCCGGATTTGATCCTTCCAGATGATTTCAACCATATTCATTGCAAGATTGAATCCAATCACAAGAACAGCAATGCACAGAAGATATTTTGATTTCGAAAGATAAGCAAAATTCTTGCGCATGCCCATGTTAATTTTTTGCCGCTGCTGTTGGTTCTTTGTTTGTTCTTCTTTCATTTTAGGATCGCGATTAATAACGTGGGTGTTATACCAGCGAAAGAGCCCGATGCAAAAGAGCCCTATAAAGACAACGATTGTTGTCACAAGACCCAAGCTTTGTCCCCAGGGATCCACCCCAAAAATAAAAGAGAGATCAAGAAGTTGCCCTGAAACAAGCATGGTAATATGTCCCGCAAAAATCGCAGAAATATTGGCTCCGACGCCTAGGATTCCATAAATACGCTTCGCATCTTTGATCGTCATAATTTCATTTGCAAGTACCCAGAAGAGAACAGACATGACTGCTGTTCCCCAAAGTTCTGCCATCACATAGAATAGGGTAAATGACCAGTAGCGAATCATTCCAATGAGTCCCCCAAATCCCCGGGGACAAATTTCTTCTAAATAGCTGCAGAATCCATGAGGATGGATGATGTCCCTGAGAGGATAAATAACAAAAGCGAAGAAAGCGAAGAAGGCTAAAAAGCTTCCAATCATGATATAAAAGACTTTTTCTTGGCTAAATCGATTGAAGAGACGGGTAAAGAGGTAGGTCACAAGAAGAGCCATTGGGAGAATCGCCCAAATTTTAATGAAAGGAATCACAGCAGCTCCAGAATCATTGGCTGTAATGACAAGAGAATCTTTTGCTGCTTTCAGAAGGCTATAATTGAAGCAAATAAGAGCGTAAAGAATCAGCAGGGGAAGAAATTTTTTCATTTCCCAGTTATGAATCGGCCATAAGTACGAACGAATGCGACTCAATACGCCGCTACTTCCCGACGCCATACAGCTCCTTAATCGTTCGAATCGTGTTTTTTTTAGATTGTAGGGGGTAACAGGATACTGTTTTACCTAATGAAGAAAAGAAAAACTTTTTATCAGAGGTAGAAGCTAGTAGCACGACTTGCCTCGCCTCAAAAGCTTTTTTAACATCTTATCCTGATCTGAAAGGTTGTTGCTATCCCTACTATTATAATAGGGAAGTGATATTTGACAATCTGAATTATTTGTTTCTAAGAGATGTAGTTGCTAAAAAAAATTTATCATCTAATTTTAAAATTTTATGAACCTATCCAACTAAATCATTGATTCGGTAAAATATTTTTTAGCAGGAAATGCATAGTGGCGCAAGCATTTTTAGAGTCATCAGACAGACAGTGGTTTCTTATACAAGAACTTATGAATTGGACTCCACCTTTAGAGAAGGGTACCCCTGGAAGTGATGGGAGAAAAGGTCTGGAACTCGATACGGTATCGTCTTGCTTCATGGTTGTCGATGGAAAGACCTCCCTGTAAACCCCAGTCGATATGTTCCTAGATCAACAGCTCATAAATGGCTCAAGCAACTGCAAGAAGCTGACATTTACGATCGGGTTTTGCGTGGTCTTTTATAAAAGGGTCTTGCAACGGGAAAAATAGCTAGGGGACAGATCGCCGTAGACACCTCTTTTTCCCCTGGCCCCAAGAGGAGGTGAAGAGGTTGAACATGGATACAAAGGGAAAGGGAGCCTTATTCATCTACTCGTTGATCGAAAAGGGATTCCTTTATGGATGACAAACACCTCTGCCAAAGGCGATGAGCGCCATCAAGTCTTGATGATGCTCGATCAAATGGTTGTA
>JASJDV010000011.1 GCA_030064985.1 Simkaniaceae bacterium
CTGACATACAAGATAAATCAAGACAAGAGTATTACCAACTTTCCAAATCTCTTACAGATAAATCAAGACAAGACTATGAAGCACTTTCCGAATCTCTTAAAAAGCTAAAGGAACAAAACGCTCAAGAACTTTCTGAATTAAAAGATGCCAAAAGAAAGCTTAGACAACAAGACCGAACTTTCAAAAGAGCTGCAGAGGATCTAAAATCTATAATAGATACGTACCTGAATAACGGTGAATTTACGGCATTATACGGGGAAAAGAACCTTAGACTTACACACCTGATCGAAATTCTAAAAGAACAAGTCCCTATTATTATACCCACAGAATAGCCTGCTAAGTTTTGGCTCTAGATTAGCAAAATGAACAAGAATATATTGTTTTGCTATGAAATTCAGTAGGTTAAGTAAGTATAAAATCAGAAAAATTTCAGGGGTATTTTGGAAAGACCTAAATGCCTTGGTTACAGCCCAGATTTTAGGGTTAAATCGCAGCGCAGTGAATAGATACTGCAATCTCTTTAAGGAAGCAATTTTTAGAGAAACACTTTCCTCGCTAAGAAAAAATGGGTGTTTTTGGAGCAGCTGAAAGCTATTTTGAAGCGAAGAGGGACGAAAAGCCGCAGAAAAGCCCCCTGTTTTTAAACCTTTGAAAAGAAATGGTACAAAGTGCTTGTATCCCTTGCGAAGAACTACTTTAAAAGAAGTATTGATACCAATTATTCAACGATAGAGGATCCTAGAAGGATCAACCATTTATTTATACGTTGGATGCAAAGCTTATGACGGTAGTATTTCAATCTGACAAATGGTAAGTTTTTTCATCTGAAAGGATGTGAATTTAGGTTCAACCACAGACATGAAAACATAGAGCAAAGCGCTCTAAAAATGATAAAAAAATCAGGAATGGCTAGTCTAGAGCCAAAGTTTCTTTGAGTTTTTTTATACCTGACTATTTCGCAGAGCACCGCAAAATAGTCAGCACAGAAAACTGTTAAAAATTAGGAAATTGCGGTTTTCTGAGTCATAAGAAACGGAGTAAGGAAAAGGATCCCTTGAAAAAAAGGCCTCTTGAAAAACTAAAAACGCCGTAGACTCAGAATCTATTCTAAATGCCGTTTGTTTGCGGCTCAGAGGTTTCTGCTACTTGTTCACTTCCTGGCTTCACATCGGAAATCGCTGCTGTGAGTACTTCAATTTTAGAACCATCAACCATTTTTAAAATAACAGTATCTTTTTCAACGCGCACTAAGGTCCCAACAATCCCCATTGCTGTCACACGGTCCCCTTTTTGCATGCTACTTTTTTGTTGCTGCATTTTCTTCCGTTTTTTTTGCTCAGGGCGCCAAAGAATCATGTAGAAGAAAACAAGCGCTATTCCAACCATGGTTAGTGTTTGCCACATGCTTTGTTGACGAGTTGTAGGAGCTGCTTCTTCAGCAACAAGGGTTGCAGCCAAGCAAAGGGGGGAAAGAAAGTAAAAAGCTTTTTTCATGAGGGATCCTCGTTAAAATTTTCTAGAATAACCGCAATGATACCTGATTTAGCTTTTTTATAGAAACACTTCGGATAGGTTGGTGTAGACCGCCCACTACTCCAATGCACAATAAGGTTGATGGCAACTGGTACACGATGATATGAAAAGGAAATGTTTGACCAAACGTTTTCTCTTGTTGATATTCCTAAAGTGATCCCACTCATTTTCATCGAGGGGATGCTTTCAATCGACAATGCGCTAGCTATTGCATTGATTGTTCGAGGACTCCCACAGGCTAGGCGCCAAAAAGCTCTTTTTATTGGACTTGTTTCATCAGTGTTTCTCAGAGCGTTTGGAATATTAAGCGTAGCCTACTTGATTCAACTTTATTGGGTTCAGATCGTTGGAGGGGGTTATCTTCTCTACCTATCTCTTTCTCACCTTATCACTAAGAGGCGCGCAGAAGTACAAGCTCCAATACGGAGAAATTTTTGGGTGACAGTTTTCCTATTAGAAATCACCGATTTTATCTTTGCGATTGACTCGATTTTGGCTGGGCTTGCTATGGTTGGAGTCTCTTTTACGCACCGCGAATTCTGTCCAAAAATTTGGATTGTTTATCTTGGAGGCCTTTTAGGCATCATCACGATGCGTTTTGCTGCAAAATTTTTCACCGCTATCATGGATCGCTTCCCTCGTCTAGAGATTGGGGCTCACCTTATTGTTGGTTGGATTGGTCTAAAACTAATCTTAGACGTTTCGCTAAGAGGACTTCCAACTTGGACAGAACCGCTATTTTGGCTGGGAATGGTTTTATTTTTTGCTTGCGGCTTTATCAAGACACACTAGCTGTCGCTTCATAAGCTAAAAATTGATAGGCATCGATAAAACTTTTTAGCATGCTAGTGATTAACGGCGCAACCAACGGAATTTGACGTCATCAATGGAGAAGAAAATCCTTGATGGCAATACCTACTCTTGGGACAATATAGACTTATGAGCAAGAAAAGTGGATCAGACCTAGTCTCCAACAGACGTGCCAGACATGAGTATGCAATTCTTGAAACCTTCGAAGCAGGTATCGCTCTCCAAGGAACCGAGATCAAATCGTTGAGAAACCACGGCGGCTCCCTGCAAGATGCTTTCGTGATGATTTCCAACGGTGAAGCATGGCTTAAAAACTCTTCTATTGCCCCTTATTCCTTCGGAAATATTCATAACCACGAAGAGCGTCGAGATCGCAAGCTTCTTCTCCATAAAAAAGAAATCGCTAAACTCAAGCGCTCGACAGAACAAAAAGGACTTACCGTTATTCCCCTTTCGATTTACCTAAGTAAGGGAAAAGCAAAGGTAAAAATTGCAACTGCAAAGGGAAAAAAGCAGTACGATAAGCGCTTTGCTATCAAAGAAAGAGAACAAAAACGCTCAATTGAAAGAGCGCTTAAAGGTTGACAGCGCAGCTTGCTTGGCCTATGCTCAGATGAAAATTTTAGAGGTCTCATGAAGGTAGTCTTATCCCGCCCTGAACTGGCAAATTTGATTGGAAATATTCAGAGCATTGTCTCAAATAAACCAGCAATCCCTATCTTAGCCAATATTCTTCTCGAAGCTGAAAGAGGAATCCTGACTGTTAGCGCCACCGATTTAACTGTAAGCATGCGCGCTCAAATAGAAGCGAATGTGACTGAGCAGGGAGCCATTACACTCCCTGCAAGGCGCTTTTTTCAGTTGATTCGGGAATTGACGGTTCCTGAAATTGAACTGAAAACAGCCGCAAATGAAATTGCCCATGTCCAAGCTGGGACTTCAGAATTCCGCCTGAATGGAATGAACCGAAGTGAATTCCCCGCTCTTCCTGATTTGACTCAAGGAGAACATTTTATCATGCGTGTCGATGCCTTTAAAGAAATGCTCTCAAAGTCTGTGTTCGCTGCTGCGAAAGGAGATAGCCGACATGTTTTGAATGGTGTTCTCATGCAGATCGAAAATAGTCATGCAACATTTATCGGAACAGATGGGAAACGCCTTGCCAAAATCAACACCGCCATTGATGTAAGTCCCGAGCATAAACATCACTACCTTATCCCCTTAAAGGCTGTTGAAGAGATTGTAAAATCCCTAAACAGTGATGAAACGGTTAAAGTGAGCCTTGTGAGTGATAAAATTGGGATTGAATGTGGCTTTACTATGCTGATCACAAAGCTTCTTTCTGGGGATTACCCCGATATTGAGCGCGTTATTCCGAAAGAAAGCATTTTTAATCTCACCTTGCATCGCGAAGAACTTATGGCGTTACTTAAACAGGTCGCTCTATTCACAACTGATCAAAGTCAATCGGTTCACTTTACCTTAACCAACGGCGAGCTAACCCTTGCTGCTAGCTCGAGTGAAATCGGTGAGGGTAAGGTTTCGATGCCCGTAGATTATTCTGGCGAGCTATTTAGGATTGCTTTCAACCCCCTGTTCTTTCACGATATTCTCCGCCATTGCTCAGACGAAACGGTCAATTTCGCAATCACAACTCCGCATAACCCTGGACTGATTACCGATTCAACAACGGCTAATTTTGTGATCATGCCAATGCGTTTGGCAGATGCCTGATGATCCTTTAGGTTAGGGCTGTGGAGGTTTCGAGACTGATCCTTAAAAATTTTCGATGCTACGAGGAAGTTGAAGTTCCCTTAAAAAAAGGGGTGAACGTAATTTGTGGGAAAAATGGAGCAGGAAAAACGAGTCTCTTAGAGGCTTTTTATCTTCTGAGTACAGGGCGTTCCTTCCTAACTTCGCATCTTTCAGACTTGATCCGTAAAGATCAACCTCACTTTTACGTCGAAGCCTATTTTGTAAAAGATGAGGTCGAGCAAAGGCTGAATATTGGGTTTGATGGCAAACATTGGCGCATCCACTACAACAATACCCTCTTCCAAAATCTTTCGCATGTTCTAGGGATTCTCCCTTCCGTTTTCTACTCACCAAAGGATAGTACTTTGATCTCAGGCATACCCCAAGAAAGGCGCCGTTTTCTCAATATTCAGCTTGCGCAAACAGATCCACTCTACGTCCATCACCTCATACGCTACCATAAAGCAATGAAACACCGAAATGCGCTTCTTAAAGTGCACTCTGAGGCTGCAATCGAAAGTTGGGAGCAAATAATGGGAGAAAGTGGCTATTATTTGATGCATAAGCGGTCTAAGCTCATAGAGCGTCTACGTCCCAATGTTGAAGCCTTTGCAAAAAATCTTTCGGAGGGAGAAGATGAATTTGATCTTCACTATGAACCCTCGATCTCCCTAAAAAAAATCGACCAAATAGAAGATCTGCTAGCTAAGCAACGCCCTAAAGAGTTAATCATTAGAAGCACAATGATGGGTCCCCACCGGGATGATATGCACATTACCTACAAAAAAAAAGAGGCTAAAACCTTTGCTAGTGAGGGACAAAAGCGCACCTGTATTGCTGCACTGAAAATAGCAGAATGGGAGGTTTTAAAAGAACAAGCAGAAACAACCCCTCTTTTTGCGATTGACGACTTTGATGTTCACCTTGACCCTAAAAGAACTGAAATGTTGCAAGAAAAACTTGCTTGTCTTGGTCAGGTTTTCCTGACCTCTCCTACTTCTCCAAGCAAGGGACTTCTCGTAGACAAAGGACACGTACTGCAAAACATTTGAGGGTGTCTCTCTTCTTTATAGAATTTCAAATGTTATAAATTACAATTATTTTAAATTAAAAAAATAAAACGAAAATGTTTAAAATTTAAAAATAAACTATAGTATTAAAGACTAAAATTTTGTCTTTACCCCTAATATAGATGAGCCCGAGCTTGCTAAAAGCTTCCCATAAACCCACCAATCGCTCCCATCGCATCAGGAGCCTCCGACCCTTCCGGTTTAGCCAAGAAAACGTTCTCTCAATCCCCCATCTTTTTCGTTTGCACCTAAAAAACTCAGCGACTTTTGCTGCACTTATCTTCACAGTTCTATTTTTTTATACCCTATCACGGGTAAATATCCCTTGCTTGAGGAGTTGCTCTCGGAAGATAGCTCCATCATAACCTTTAGCTGCTTCACAGATGGTTAGGTTTTTGCTATTCTTGAGCTGTATTACAACCATTTGATCGAGCATCATCAAGACTTGATGGCGCTCATCGCCTTTGGCAGAGGTGTTTGTCATCCATAAAGGAATCCCTTTTCGATCAACGAGAAGATGAATAAGGCTCCTCTTCCCTTTGTATCCATGCTGAACCTCTTCACCTTCTCTTGGGGCTGGGGGAAAAAGAGGCGTCTACGGCGATCTGTCCCCTATCTATTTTTCCCCTTGCAAAACCCTTTTGTAAAAGACCACGCAAAACCCTATCGTAAACGTCAGCTTCTTGCAGTTGCTTAAGCCATTTATGAGCTGTTGATCTAGGAACATAGCGACTAGGGTTTATAGGGAGGTCTTTCCATCGACAACCAGGAAGCAAGACGACACAGTATTGAGTTCCAGACCTTTTTCCTATCACTTCTAGGGGCACACCTCTTTAAAGGGGGAGTCCCATTCATAAGTGCTTGTATAAGAAACTACTGTCTATCTGATAACTCTAAAAATGCTTGCGCCACTATGCATCTCCTACTAAAAAACATTTTACTAAATCAATGATTTATTGGATAGGTTCATGACAAAAAGTAGGGAATAAAAAAAATATCTTTCATTCGGGATAGGTTCAAGCAAGGATGAAAAAAGAGTTCATAGGCTCACCGTTATAGAGGTTGCTTTTATTACGAATTATTTGTTAGGATATTACCTTAACTTTAAGTTGCCTCTGCCATGAAACATTTTGGTATAAGTGAAAAGCATTGTTAACCTACGGAGAAACCCCACAAATGTCTGAAAAACTCGAGTACGATTGGAACGAAAGCAAGATTATTGATGATGTCGATTTTCAAGATGAAGATGCAAAGCTATTCCGACAGCTACTAAACAGTAAAGAAGACATAGGAGAAGGTGGAGCCATCTCGTCTATGGAAGTAGGGCAAATTCTTAAGGGAATGATTGTAGAACTGACTCCTGATTTCGTTGTCGTCGATGTCGGTCTGAAATCTGAAGGACTCATTCCTGTTAATGAATTCAATGATCCTAGTGAACTTCAACTTAGAAATGAGATTGAAGTTTATCTTGAGCGCACAGAAGGTGAAGATGGACAAATTGTTCTTTCAAGAGAAAAAGCACGCCGCCAAAGACAATGGGAATATATTCTCGAATACTGCGAAGAGGGATCAATTATTGAGGGAAAAGTGATCCGAAAGGTTAAAGGTGGCCTAATGGTAGATATCGGGATGGAAGCTTTCCTTCCTGGATCTCAAATCGATAACAAACGGATCAAAAACCTCGACGATTATGTCGATAAATCTTACGATTTCAAGATTCTCAAAATCAATATTGAACGGAAGAACATCGTTGTTTCGCGCCGCGAGCTTCTTGAAGAAGAGCGTAGTTCTAAGAAAGCAGAACTCCTTGAAAGGATTAAAGAGGGAGAAGTCCGCAAAGGAATCGTTAAAAATATTACAGATTTCGGTGTCTTTCTTGACTTAAATGGTATCGATGGCCTTCTTCATATCACAGATATGACATGGAAACGGATCAAGCATCCTTCAGAAATGGTCCAATTAAATGATGAACTCGAAGTGCTGATCCTTCATATCGACAAAGATAAAGGGCGTGTCGCTCTAGGATTGAAACAAAAAGAGAACAACCCATGGGAAGAAATTGAAGATCATTATCCTCCGGGGACCAAAGTTACTGGTAAAATCGTTAACCTCGTTCCTTATGGAGCCTTTATTGAAATCGAGCCTGGTATTGAAGGACTGATTCACGTTTCTGAAATGTCATGGGTCAAAAATGTCACTGACCCGACCGAAATCGTTAACAAAGGTGATGAACTAGAAGCAATTGTTCTTTCTATTCAAAAAGAAGAAGGAAAAATCTCTCTCGGTATCAAACAAACCGAAAAAAATCCTTGGGAAGATGTTGATGCAAAGTACCCTGTGGGAAGTACCGTTAAAGCAGAAATTCGCAACTTAACAAACTATGGAGCTTTTGTTGAACTAGAGCCAGGAATCGATGGTCTCATCCATATCTCTGATTTAAGCTGGATCAAAAAGGTGTCCCATCCTTCTGAAGTTTTTAACAAAGGTGATGTTGTTGAAGCAATCATCCTTTCTGTAGACCAAGAAAGTAAAAAAATCACCCTCGGCGTCAAGCAACTCGGAAGCAATCCTTGGGAATCCATTGAAAAAACACTTCCTGTTGGAACTGTTGTCAAGGGAACCGTTACAAAAATCACAGCTTTTGGAGCTTTTATCGAGCTTGAAAATGGAATTGAAGGTCTAGTCCACGTGACAGAACTTTCTGATCAAGTTTTTGGAAAAGTAGAAGAAGTCGTTGTTATCGGTGATGAGGTCACAGCCAATGTAATTAAACTAGACCCAGAACACAAAAAGATTTCTCTCTCCATTAAAGACTATCTAGTAGATACAAACCAAGAGAATCGTGATGACATTGTTGTTTCCCAAAAACAGGAAGACGAAGAAGATAAAGAATAAGGAGTAGGGTATAGACTGATGAAACAAAATGGGGAATTTGTCGAGGAAATCCTTAAAATTCTAGGTCAGAACAAGTGAGCGTTACCGATAGGGAACGCGCGAGTGAGAACAAGGATTTCGAGGTTTACACCAATGCAGACAAAAATTCACTTTTAAGTTGTGGTGCTCTAGTGTATTTCCTCTCTTAACATTAACACGTGAAAAATAATGAATAAAGATTTAATTGCAATATTTGAGTATCTCGAAAGAGAAAAAGGGATTAAAAGAGAAACGATCATCCATGCTATTGAACAATCCCTCCAAGCTGCTGCCCGCAAAAGTTTAAAAGGTGCAGGACTTGTCTCCGTTACAGTTGATCCCAAAACAGCAACTATCGATGTAACTGCTGAAAAAGAGATTGTTGAAACGATCGAATATCCTGAAGAAGAAATTACCCTTGAAGAGGCGCGCGCACTAGATCCCAACTGCGAAATGGGCGACTTTGTTCAAGTCCCTATCCCACCGATTGATTTAGGGCGGATTGCTGCTCAAACAGCCCGCCAGGTGATTGCGCAAAAGTTAAGAAGTGCTGAACGGGATGTGATCTATGAAGAATACAGACACCGCCTTCACGAAATTATCTCTGGAACAGTCAAGCATGTTGTTAAAGGGACTACCCTGATCGTTGACTTAGGAAAAGTGGAAGCTATCCTTCCAAAACGCTTCTATCCTAAAACAGAGAAATACTATGTGGGAGATCGCATTCAAGCCCTTTTATGGGAAGTCTGCGACACTGAAAATGGTGGTGCTGAAGTTGTCTTAAGTAGGAGCCATCCCGAAATGGTTGAAGAGCTGTTTAAACAAGAGGTTCCTGAACTAAATGACGATACCATTGGGATTAAGAAAATCGTTCGGGAAGCAGGCTACCGCAGCAAAATCGCCGTTTATTCCAACGATCCTAAAGTAGATCCTTTGGGCGCTTGCGTTGGAGTTCGCGGAACAAGAGTAAAAAACGTCATCCGTGAACTTAACAATGAAAAAATCGATATTGTCATCTATACGGAAGATCAAGTTCAGCTTCTTTACAGTCTCCTTTACCCGATTGAGGTAAAGAAACTCACCTTCGATCGAGAAAATAATACTGTCCATTTGATTGTAGAAGATGAAGACTACCCAATCGTTATCGGAAAACGGGGAATGAATGCCCGCCTAAACGCTGAGCTCATCAGTGCTGAACTTGATGTGAAGAAAATGAGTGAGTACCAACTAGAACTTTCATTTGAAAGAAAACAGATTCAACTTGAAGAGAGTCCTGAGCTTGATGTCGAAATTGATACAATCGAAGGAATGAATCAATTTGTTATTGAGTCCTTAAAAGAAGCTGGATTCGATACTCCACGTAAAATTCTTAATAAGTCTCCGAAAGAACTTTCAAAGGAAACAGGAATTAGCGTTGAAATGGCGGATGATCTAGTAGAAAAGCTGCGAAAAATAAGGACATAACATCTTGGCCAAAAGCTTAAAATTTAAAGTTAAAAATGCCCAACTTGCTGAAGCAATTAAGCTAAATAAGGCAAAGAAGGAGGAAAAAAAAGCCTCCAAAAAGAAAGCTCCTGCAAAAGCAAGAGATGCGTCTAAAGCAAAAAAAGAGATTCCCCCTGCTGCTGCAAGAAGCGGGGAAAAAGCTCCGGTTCCTTCTAAATTTACTGCAAAAAAAGTGGAAAAAACTCCTATTCCAAAATCTAAAACGATTGAACCCAAAAAAGAGAAAAAAACAAAAGCTGAACCGCAGTCTGTGGAAGCTCTTAAGAGGCGTGAAAAAGAAAGCCCTGAACCTAAGAAACAAAAGGGATTTAAAGCAAACTTTAGCAGAAACGCTCGAGGTATTCAAAAGAGACAAAATACGCGTTTTGATGCCCGTGATAGGCAAGGACTCAGTTTGGGAGAAGAAAGGGCGTGGCGTCGCCACCCTCGCCGTTTCCGTCCCAGGCGCGACGAGTCACAAATGATTCGCCCTAAAAAGTTATCGGTACGTATTCCTATCGCTGTTAAAGATCTAGCGCAAGGAATGAAGCTCAAAGCATCTGAACTGATTTCCAAACTCTTTTTGCAAGGCGTTGCCATCACGATTAATGATTACCTAGAAGATGAAACAATCATCCAACTCCTTGGACATGAGTTTGGTTGCGAAATCACAATTGATACATCTGAAGAAGAAAGACTAAGAATTACCGACGCCTCTATTCAGGAAGAAATAGCTGAAGCTGATTCTGAGAAATTAGAAGAGCGCGCACCGGTTGTAACTTTTATGGGACATGTTGATCACGGTAAAACAAGTCTGATCGATGCCATTCGAAAAAGTAATATTGCAAGTGGGGAAGCAGGCGCAATCACGCAGCACATTGGAGCGTTTACATGTCACCGTGAACACGGGGACATTACCATCCTAGATACTCCTGGTCATGAAGCCTTTACTTTAATGAGACAACGAGGAACAGCTGTTACAGATGTGATTGTCCTTGTGGTGGCCGGCGATGAAGGGATCATGCCTCAAACAGTAGAAGCGATGAATCTTGCAAAAGATTCAGAAATTCCCATGGTTGTTGCCATCAGCAAATGCGATAAACCAGGATTTAACGCAGATAATGTGTACCGACAATTAGCTGACCATGAACTCCTTCCTGAGGCTTGGGGAGGCAAAGTCATTACAGTGAATTGTTCTGCCGAATCAGGCGACGGAATTACGGCCCTTCTAGAAATGCTTGCTCTGCAATCTGAAATTTTAGAATTAAAGGCAAATCCAGACACACGTGCTAGAGGGACGGTTATTGAATCCCAAATGCATAAAGGATTCGGATCTGTCGCAACAGTGCTTGTTCAGAACGGAACCTTAAAGCTTGGAGATGCCTTAGTCTTCCAAAATCTCCATGCCCGCGTTAAAACAATGCACGACGAACACGGTAAAACAGTCAATAGCGCTGGCCCTGCCACACCTGTTAAAATCACAGGCCTTTCGGGCATCCCAACCGCTGGCTCTGAATTTATTGTTGTCGATTCTGAAAAAAAAGCACGCAAACTTGCAGAAGAACGCGCTTTAGGTGAAAAGCACAAGAAACTCCAACGAGGTCGAGGTGAGCTTGAAAGCTACATAACACGCCACCAAGAACTTGAAGTCAAAAAAATTGTTCCACTGATCCTCCGCGCAGATGTCCAAGGTTCTGTAGAAGCCATTAAAAATTCCCTCCTTGGGATTAAATCTAAGAAAGTGGAACTGAACTTCATCCATGAAGGAGTCGGTGAAATCTCCGAATCAGACATTGAACTAGCCGCTGCTTCCAATGCTGTTATTATTGGTTTCCACACACAAGTCGAAAGTCATGCAGAAGGTCTAATCAAACGGAAAAAAATCGTCATCAAAAAGCGGGATATTATCTATCAGATTATTGACGACGTGAAAAGACTCATGCTCGATTCCCTTGATAAAGTGCGTCAAGAAACTGAGAAAGGAACAGCTGAAGTTAAACAAGTCTTTAAATCTTCACAGCTCGGTTCAATCGCAGGCTGCATGATCTCTGATGGAACGATCAAGCGCGACTATCATGCTAAGGTGATCCGTGATGGTGAAATGATTCATGAAGGCGCTATTTCTTCCTTAAAACGGGTGAAAGAAGATGTCAAAGAGGTCCACAAAGGTCTTGAATGTGGAATCCTCCTTGACCGTTTTTCAGATTATCAAGAAGGAGACCTCATTAAAGGTTTCGAAATCACCTACGTCTCTCAGGAGCTATGACAAAAAGAACGAAGCGTCTTAACTCTCTTTTGAAAGAGGTCCTTAGTGAAGTGATTCGAGAAGATGTACAAAACCCGAATGTCGCTGAATTTACAACTGTAACAGCTGTTGATATTTCAAAAGATCTTCATCACGCTAAAGTTTATATCAGCGTCATTGGAACAGGCATCGAACGGACAAAAACAGTAGAAGCACTAGAATCAGCTGCAGGGTTTATTGGTGTCTTTGCTTCGAAAAAAGTTGTGATGCGCCACTTTCCAACCCTTACTTTTCGTCTAGATAGTTCTGTTGATAAGCAAATGAAAATCGATTTACTCCTAAAAAAGATTCACGAAGAAGAGGCGTCCCGACGTCAGCATGAGTGACCCAAAAGCCGAAGGAATTCTTCTCGTCGATAAAGAAAAGGGACGAACCGCTTTCTACCTCGTCAAGATCCTAAGAAAAATTTCAGGCATCAAAAAAATTGGCCATGCTGGAATTCTTGATCCTTTTGCAACGGGAGTCATGGTGATGCTCATCGGTCGCCTTTATACCAAGATTTCAGACCAATTTCTGAATGATCATAAAGAGTATAGCGCAACCATTCAGCTTGGTGAAGCGACAGATACTTTTGATTGTGATGGGCAAATCACCCAAACAAGTCCCACGATTCCCTCTATACGAGACATTGAAACCGTTGTCTCTACATTTCAAGGAACAATCGATCAAGTTCCCCCAATGTTTTCTGCAAAAAAAGTCGGAGGACAAAAGCTCTATCTTTTAGCCCGGAAAGGGATTGAAATTGAGCGAAAGCCTGTAAAAGTCCATCTTGAAACAACCATCCTTGATTATTCTTACCCTAAACTCAAAATTAAAGTTGCTTGTTCCAAAGGAACATATATCCGCTGCATAGCTAACGAGATCGGTGAAAAGCTCGGAGCTTTTGGCCACCTAGTTGACCTTCAAAGAACGCGAAGTGGACCCTATAAGCTGAAAGATTGCATTGACGCAAAATCCCTTGTTGACCCATCCTTTTCTTATATCCCTTACCTAAGGAAAACGGTGTGAAGGTTATAAATTCTATTTTTGACATTCCTTATTTTGAAAAGCCCGTCCTACTAACGATTGGCGTTTACGATGGCGTCCATTTAGGACATCAAGCAATTTTAAAACAGCTCCATAAAGAGTCAAAGAAAAAGGAAAAGAAAGTTGTTATAACCTTTTCAAATCATCCCTCGACCTATCTCAGTCCTAATTCCCCTGCTCCCCTTCTATTCCCCTTGAATCAGCGCCTAAAACTTCTTGAAGAACAAGGCATTGATCTTGTGATCGCTCTTCCCTTTGATACTGAATTTGCAAACCAAACCTATGAAGAATTTTTTCAATCACTTTGTAAAAAGCTTCCTATTAAACACCTTATTGTTGGAGATGATGCTCGATTTGGAAAAGGACGAGACGGAGGCCCTGATGAGATCGAAGACCTGAGTCTTTTTCAAACAACCTATCTTCCCAAAGAAACCTGTCAGAAAGAACTGATCTCCAGTAGAAACATTCGTTCTTATCTAGAAAAAGGGGACCTAAAAAAGGTTAAAAAAATGCTCGGCCGCCCCTACTCTCTCCGACTTCCTTTTGATGCTCTCAATGTCATCTGCGAAGATGATCTTCACTACAAATGGATAACGGGTGCTCAGAAAGTGTGCCTGCTTCCCTCAGCCGTTTACGCCGTCAATCTTTATGCAGAAAGAAAAAAGATCCCAGGGATTGCCTTTTATAGAGGATCGTATTCGATGAACAATGAAACAGAAGTTTCTCTCACACTGATCTTTGAAAAAGAAGTTCCCCCCACAGATGAAATTGAAATTGTTTTCCTCTCTTATCTCCATGATGAATTGGATGGTGAAACCATGACACCATTCAAAGCAGACCCATTACAAACCTTAAAACCTGAATTTCTTCCCTCATGAGTACACTGTCTTGCGGTATTGTCGGACTTCCAAACGTTGGCAAATCGACCCTGTTCAATGCACTTTTAAAAAAAGTGCAAGCCGGCGCAGCGAACTTTCCTTTTTGCACAATCGAACCAAATGTTGGAATTGTGGATGTTCCCGACAGACGCCTTCAGATCCTTTCTAATCTTTCTAAAAGTAAAAAACTTCTTGCTGCAACAATGACTTTTGTCGATATCGCCGGCCTTGTTAAAGGGGCTTCAACAGGGGAAGGTTTAGGAAATAAATTCCTGGCAAACATCCGTGAAACCGATGCAATTGTCCACGTCGTTCGCTGCTTTGAGAATGATGAAGTGATTCATGTGGAAGGAAAGGTTGACCCCATTGCTGATATCGAAGTGATCAATCTCGAGCTTATTCTCGCTGACCTCCAAATGACTGAAAATAGCCTCCAAAAAATCGAGAGACAAGCAAAAGGAAATAAAGAACTAGTGCTTACTCTTAATGCTCTTAAAAAAGTCCAGGCTCATCTCAATGAAAACCAGCCCGTCCGCTTGCTTGAACTCACGAAAGAAGAAAAAGGAGCATTGAAACCCTATCATTTTATTACTGCAAAAAAAGTGATCTACGCCGCTAACCTTTCAGAAGAAGATCTCCTATCTCTCGACAATCCTTATTTTAAAACGGTTCGAAACTATGCTCAAGATGAGCAGAGTCTAGTGATTCCCTTCTGTGCAAAACTCGAGGAAGAACTCGCTCAACTTTCTGAAGAAGAATCCCAAGACTATCTGGAAACCCTGGGACTCAAAGAACCCAGTCTCGATCGTTTAATCAAGGTTTCTTATGAAACTCTCGATTTAATTACTTTCCTTACAACAGGTGAGCAAGAAACACGTGCCTGGACTATTCGTGCTGGAGCAACAGCGCCCGAAGCTGCAGGAAAGATTCATACCGACCTTCAAAAAAAGTTCATCCGCGCTGAGGTTGTCCCTTTCAACGACATGGTTAAGTATGAAGGACGTGTGGGCGCAAAAGAAGCCGGTAGAGCCCGTTCGGAAGGAAAAGAATATATCGTTCAAGACGGTGATGTGATTCTTTTTTTCCACAATTAGTCCTTCATAACTCCAAATATACCGTGAGCCAAAAAGAAATCATAGCATCAGCTAGCGCGCCATCTTGATGCATACTCCCGTTGATCTAAAACTGAGGATGATTTTGTCGAGCTATTTTTGATGGAATAGGGGTTCTTAAAATCAACAACAGTGTCTACGAGATAAGGAGAGATTTTAAATCCACTTAGCGATAACACTTCATAAATGCTTGAAGAAATTGAAGGGGATAACATAAAATTGTCTTTATGAAAAAATACCATTTGAAAAAATCCCTCCACGTCTTCAAGTATGCCCTGAAACTCTACCGGAAGAAGAAGAAAAAACTCCCCGAATCTGTCCAGGGTGAAATCGCTAAAACGCTCAATCAACTTCAGGAAAAAATCCTTGAAAAGGAGCGCTCAGAAGCCGACCATCTTGCAAAAAAAGCTGAGCGCCTTTTGTCTCTCCATCTAAAAAAGAGTGCTTTTGAAAGGGGACGCGACTTTACGATTGGACTAGCCTTAGCCTTACTAGTAGCTGTTGCTATACGGACAATGTGGTTTGAACTTTATGAAATTCCCACAGGATCGATGCGTCCTACATTAGAGGAAAAAGATCGCCTAGTGGTTTCTAAGACAACTTTTGGAATAAATATTCCCCTTAAACGGGGCCATCTCTACTTTAAACGCGATCTTGTCCTAAGAAATGGAACAGTCATCTTCACGGGGGCAAAAATGGACATTCATGATGTGAATACCGTATATTTCTCCCTTTTCCCAGGAAAAAAACAGTTTGTCAAGCGGCTAATCGGAAAACCTGGAGATGTTCTCTATTTTTATGGCGGACAAATTTTTGGGATTGATGAACAAGGAAACGATATTTCAAAGGAGCTAAACCCAGAATTCTTAAGTAAAATCGATCATATCCCCTACATCCGTTTTAATGGAAAAATGGAGATGTCTCCCAAACCCACCATTGGAGTCCATGCAGCGACTACGATTCGACAAATGAATATTCCTGTTGCAAGACTCTCGTTAACAACAACACATAAACCAGTCGGTGAACTTTTTCATCCACTTGAAATAGATGATGATTACTATGACCTCTGGGGATTTGAAGATTATGGAATTGCTCGACTCCTTACGAAAGAGCAGGTAAAAGCGTGTACTGATCTTCCCCAAACTCAAATCAAAGAAGCTCCTCTTTATATGGAGATCATCCACCACCCTTCAGCGAAACATCCAAAGATCTACAAGGATCATATGGGAGGTTTAAAACCGGTCGTTGGAACAACATCTTCGGTTATTCCTCTCACAGAGACTCATTTAAAAACGTTGATGGACAATCTATATACCGCTCGTTTCATCGTTAAAGATGGAAAAGCTTCACGCTATGGATCTCCAATCAAAGCTGGGCAGGATTGTAAGATCTGTCCTGAGCTTAAAGGTGTCCCCGACGGAACCTATGAGTTTTACTATGGAAAGGGGTATCAAGTGCATTTTGGAGGAATCCTTAAGGAGCTCCCAAAAGATCATCCACTCTGTACTTTTAACCTCGAGCGGATCCAACTTCTTTATAATTTAGGGATTGAATTCATGAACCACTATGCACCCCACACCAAAGACCAATATCTTCTCCCTTCAAGATACGTTTACTATCGAAACGGAGATCTTTACGCAATGGGAGCTCCACTGATGACTGAAAAAGATCCCACCCTTATTCGCTTTATTCACGAAGAGTATTTACGCCAAGCTAATGATGGCTTTCATATTCCTTTTGATGATCCTGGGCCTCCTCTTCTAGACAATGGGGAAATCGATAAGAGTCTTATTCAACAATACGGAATTACAGTTCCTAAAAAGAAATATATGGTACTTGGGGATAACCATGCAATGAGCAGTGATAGTCGAGACTTTGGTTTTGTCGACCAGAAAAATCTTCGAGGAGCCCCTTCTTTTATCTTTTGGCCAGTCGGGAATCGATTAGGCCCTTTGAACCAGGTCGACTACCCTTTCTTCAACTCCCCAAGGTTTGCCGTCTGGTGCTTGGCTCTTATCGGCTTTGGAACTTACTCTATCTTTCATAGAAGACGAAACAAACTCCCTCAAAAGATTGATTAATTTTTGGCGATTAGTCGATGGGGCAGTTGAAAGGTTAAAGGAAATCTAAGACAGATAGGATAGCGATCATATTCCAGACTTGTAATGCTTTGGGTTGCATAGCCTATCACCATTTTTGTAAAAAGATAACAGCAGATTCCCCATTTAAATCCCACCGTTCCCCTGCAGTTTTTTCAAACGTAACCTCCGTTGCAAGAACTTCTCCTTTGATGTAGTCGCCATGCTTTGCAAAACATTCATGAACATAAGTGGTTGAATCGATAACCAGTTTAATCCGATCTGTCACTTCAAAACCTTGACTCCGTCTTTGCGTATTCACCTTATTCACAATTTCTCGCGCCAACCCTTCAAGTTTAAGAGCCTTATCAAGAGCTATATCCAGAGCTACCGTAATTGCCCCCTCTGTTGCTGCAATCGTATCCTTTTTAACCTTACGATCCAGGAGAATATCTTCTGCAGTAATCGGAAAACTTTTTCCGTCGATTTGAAGATTATAAGAGCCACCTTCTAAAGCATTACTTGGTAGAGCCAAAATAGCCGCCTGGACTTTTTTCATCAGCGGCCCCGCCCGGCGACCCAGTGTTTTAAAGTTAGGCTTGATCAAGACATCTACGAACCCTTTTTCATCGCTGTGATAGTCGATCGCTTTTACGTTGAGCTCATCCAAGATAAGATGCTCTTGGACTTTTAAAAGTTTAATCACATCAGGATCCGAAGAAATCAAGTGGGCCTTAGAAAGGGGTTGCCGTACTTTAAGTTTATGTTCTTTACGAAGAGCATGCCCCATACTCACTGCAGTTTGAACCAATGCCATCTCTTGTTCAAGTCTTTCATCTCTAAGGGTTCCATCAACTTGAGGGTAATCGCAAAGATGGACAGATAATGGATCCCCTTCTCGTTTCAAGTCTTGATAAATTGCGTCACTGATAAAAGGAATAAATGGAGCAGCGATTTTTGTCAGTTCATAAAGAACCGTATAGAGCGTTTGAAAGGCTCGGCTTCGATCCTCTGTTTCTTCATCCGACCAAAAGCGGCTGCGGTTTCTTCGAATGTACCAGTTGGTCAGCGCGTCGATAAATGTCACAAAGGGTTCAACAGCTTGACTTAGAGCATAGTTATCCATCCCCTTTTCCACAGCACCGATGAGTTTCTGAAGAAGCGAAAGAATCCATCGATCGATCGCTGCTTTAGGTTTTGATCCATCAGGGTTCCATTTGTAGATATTTGCATAAGTTGCCAAAAACACATAGGAGTTCCAAAGAGGGATCAAAAACTGTCTCAGAACAAGTTCAACTCCCCTTTCGCAAAAACGGAGATCATCGGCTTGAACAACGGGACTATGAAGGAGATAAAGACGTACACTATCCGCTCCATATTTATTCATAACAATCTCAGGTTCCGGATAATTCTTGAGCCGCTTCGACATCTTAGCTCCATCTTCAGCCAAGATAATCCCGTTCACAACCACATTTTTAAAAGCAGGTTTGTTAAACAGCGCTGTTGCTAAAATATTCAAGGTATAAAACCATGCGCGCGTTTGATCAAGCCCCTCTGCAACAAAATCAGCAGGAAAAGCATCCAACGTCTCTTTTTTATTTTCAAAAGGATAATGACTTTGTGCATACGGCATCGATCCTGACTCAAACCAACAATCAAACACCTCTTTCACTCGAGTGTAGACCTTTCCATTTTCTTCAAAGGTTAAGGAATCGATGTGGTGACGGTGCAGATCTTTTACTTTTTTTCCAGTCCGTTTTTCAAGCTCCTCCACACAACTAATGACGATCGTATCTCCATCAGAACTACGCCAGATCGGAATCGGTGTTCCCCAATAACGATTCCGGCTAATCGCCCAATCTCGAGCATTGTCTAGCCACTTGCCAAAACGTCCATATTTTAAGTGCCTCGGAACCCAGTGAATATGTTCATTATTGGCAACAATTTGATCTTTAATCTTTTCAACAGCAACAAACCAGGTGCTCACAGCTTTGTAGATGAGTGGAGTATCTGAGCGCCAACAAAAGGGATACCTGTGACGAATGGTTCCCTGATGAAAGAGCCGCCCCATTTCTTTTATCCTCTTGATCAGCTCTTTATCAGCGTCTTTAACGTACTTCCCCTCTAATTCAGGCACTTCGGCTGTAAATCTTCCATTCTGATCCACAGGACAAACCAATGCAATTCCCGCATTTTTACAAGCAAAGAAGTCAACCTCTCCAAATGCCGGAGCAGCATGAACCATTCCCGTTCCCTCTTCTTCCCAAACAGATTCCTCAGCAATCACCGTAAAACTATTAGGACTTGCCCGATGAACAAAGTGGTCAAAGAGGGGCTGATAACGTTTTCCTAGAAGCTTTTTTCCTTTGAACGTCTCAATCACCTCAAAATTTTCTTTGAAATAGGTTTCCGCTCGAGCTTTACCGACGATGTAAAGTTTTCCATCTTTCTTTACTTTAACGTAATCGAGTTTCTCCCCAATCATGATCGCTAAATTTGAAGGAAGAGTCCAAGGAGTCGTTGTCCAAACAAGAAGAGAAACAGCAGGCTCATCAACTAAAGGAAACTGGACCGTAATGGAAGGATCATCAACATCTTGATAATTAAGATTCGCTTCAAAGTTTGAAAGGGGGGTCCCTAGTTGAGCTGAAAAAGGCATGACTTTGTATCCTTCATAAACGAGTCCTTTTTTCCACAGCTCCCCAAAGATCCACCACACGGTTTCCATAAAGGAGAGGTCCATCGTCATGTAAGTCTGCTCAAAATCGACCCAGCGCCCCATCCGATTGATCGTAGTCTGCCACTTTTTTGAGTAACGCATCACAATGCTGCGACACTCTTCATTGAATTTTGCAATCCCAAACCGTTCAATTTCTGCAGCGCCCGAAAGTTCTAAGGCCTTCTCGATTTCCATCTCAACAGGAAGCCCATGGGTATCCCAGCCGAAGCGACGGGGGACGTAATACCCCTTCATTGTTTTATAACGTGGAATCACATCTTTAATGGTTCCCGCTAAAAGGTGTCCATAATGAGGCAATCCTGTTGCAAAAGGAGGTCCGTCATATTGCGTGAATTGCCCCCCTTTTTTTCTCATCTCAAGAGACTTTTTAAAAACCTTTTCCTGTTCCCACAGCTTCTGGATCCGTTTCTCTCTTTCAGGAAAGCTTTCTTTGCGGTTTTCAAACATGTTTTTCTTAGCGGGGCTTATGTCTTGTGCAACTCAGAAGTTTATGCTTCTCTTCTTTAATAATCAAGACTTGCTCTATTTCCTTAGCACGTGCTAATATAGGAGATGTTAATACACAAAAAACTGCTTATCAATGATTTGTATCTAATTCTTAATTATGATATAATAAGAGTCGGGGGTGCACCGGTTTCGACTTGGGAACAAAGTACCGATGGCATGCAGAGGATTCGGTTGGCCTCTTTAAAAAGCCGAAACGACATAACTGTCAAAACAAGAAAAAGCAAAGTTGTGGGACACATTTCTCCTGAAATGGATTTCGCAGCTGAAGCTGCTGCTTAAGACCTAACCCGTTTATTAGTAGCCGACCCTCTGAGATTGGACCAAGGATCTTAGAAAGGTCGTCAGAGATCTTGGTATGAGCAGCGTCGCTTGACTTCCAGAGACACTGTTTCAAGATTAAAGGAAGTGTGTAAGTCCCAAGTGGGGTTTTTTGCAGCAAGACTTACACTATAATCCAAGGAACTAAGCATGTAGGCATTGTTACAGAGTTTGCCAAGGACGAGAGTTCGATTCTCTCCACCTCCAATTCAAATCAAGGCTTCAGTTTAATGACTGAAGCTTTTTGTTTTCAGTGACATATAACCACAAATTCACACCAAAAAATTCCACAGCACAATGCTCAATTACGCAATAGACTAAATGAAACTGCAAAAAAACTCTTTAGTTTTCCGCCTTTTCCTGTTATATTCTTACAAAGCTAACAGCCTGCCCCCCCCCAAATAGAAGGTAAAGTAATAAATGTTAGAGAAACACGCCCTGTCAGATCAAGCTATCACTACAGCTCTAATCCACTACCGCCATAAACGTATCGCAGAAGACATTGCCATCTACAACAGCAGAGAATTACCTCTCAAAACGACTGGAGGCAAAAAATCGTATGCATGCAAATTTACTAAGCGAGAGTCTCAGCAATGAAAACCAGTGGAAACAGTAACCTCAGCGAGTTTGTAAAGACGGACTATGAAATCCTTAGCGACTCTAATACGATGGAAGGAGCTTTGAGTAACCTAAAATCTTTACTCCAAAAAATTGAAAAATATCCTTTGGCGCAGCCTATTATTACGAAGATATCCGATCAAATCAAAAAAGAAGGTCAGCTTAATTATGAAAATTTTGAAAAATCAGTCAATTGGCTTTGTTCTAAAATCAAAGAGCTGCTCCCACATGTTCCTTGGAAAAAAGATTCACAAGCAGTTAAAGAGATCGAAGATTTATTGACTTTCAAGGTATTCCGCCTTGACTCAGGGTACGTTGAACTTTTTCAATTCGAGCTTCGTCAAATGGCATTACTATTTGTTGAGGACATCAAAAGACACTCTCTACTTAAAGGATGGACCAAATTCTACAAATGCAGCGATGGAACGATGAACATTGAATTTGTCTACCCAGAATTTGTCGAGAAGGCGACCTTTACACCTTCACGGCAACAAGATCAGTTGAAAAAGGAACTTGATACTTCGTTGACGACTTTAACATGGGAGCTCAAAAATTGGCTCTGTATGGTTCTGTTAAACCATTAATTCTCCCTTTAAAAGATCCTATTCAAAACGTAGAAGAGCTGTATCAGAAGCAATGCCAAGCACAATTAGGGTATTACCTGAGCTTGTTCGAACCATCAAACAAAAATCCACCGTTCAGCCTTCCAGAAGTGAAAAAAATGGTTAAACGATTTTTGGCTATGCTCGAAAAAGAAGGCGAATTGAATCAAACTGATTTCCAAGGTGGTGAATCGACACAGAACATCCATATAAATGAACTCAACTGTAAAAAGCTTGAGTTCAATAATTCTAATATCCAAAGCAATAAGCAAGATATAGCAAAGTCTTCTAAGTCTAACTTGTTCGATTTCCTTAGCTGCTTCTCATGTTTACTTACACTCTTTCGTAAACTCTATAACTTTTTCGTAAACTCTATAACTTCCTACTTCGGTTAATGTAGCAACGCACATAGGTGGTATGCCACTTTGTAGCAGGTTCTTCGCCAGATTAAGCTTTTCTTCTTTTTTGTACCCTTTAGAGACGTGCTCCGACTAATGGAAGAGCAATATGGGGTTAAGTGCTGTTTGAAAAGTGCTTATAATCAATTGAATAAAGTCTCTCTTGTATGGATAAGTAGTAGATTCAAGCATCCTAATGCTGATCCCCAAAAACAACTCGAGTTTAAAAAAACTTTCAAGAAAAAGTAGCTGCTAATCTGCCCAAGGGAGTTGACATTAAGAACGTAGAAATTTGGTTCCAAGATGAAGCGCTTTTTGGTCAAGCAAGGGAGCATTATTCCCTGAAAGAGGAGAGGCTGTAGGACCTTATGAGCGATACGATGAGAATCTATTTAGAGTAGATTGCACAGCAAATTCCTGAAGGGAAACATGGGTGATTGTTTTAGATAGAGCAGACTAGCACAAGGCAAAAAGCTTAAAAATTTTAAGAACCTAACGTTACTTCCACTTCCAGCTGCGTCTTTTGAACTTAATCCCTGTGAACAAATTTGGAAGCATCTTAGAAGAAAGGACTTGTCAAACCGCTGCTTTGCAGGAGATGAGGATTTATTAGAAGCTTGTTCTGAGGCATGGAATGATCTTGCCGACATGCCGAAATTTGTGACTTCTTTATGTTCTCGAGATTAGGCTAGAATATATTATTAATGATTTCAATTAGTATAAATGTATGCAAGTAGCTCTTTGACTATTCTTCTAGAGAAAGTTTTTTCCTTCTGCAATATAAATCAATCGGGGTAGAGCATATACTGCAGACTTTCTGCCGCAAGACTCTTTCAGTAATTTTATAAATCTACCGTTTTTAAGTTGAGAGAGTATCTTTCCTAAAGTAGCTCTATTGGTAATTCCTGTAAGCTCCATGAACTTGGTGGTGTTTATAATAGGTCTTTGAAAAAATGCATCCAGTGCAGACTGAGCAAACTGTGACTTTGTCTCTTGCTGAAATTTCACTTTAAGCTGCTCGTATAAATCAAGAATACTTTTTACCTTACTTGTATTTCTAATTGCTTGAATCCGTATAGCTTCTAGAAAAAACTTTAACCAACCAAGCCAATCTCCCTTAGCAGAAATCCGTCCCAGTGCATCGCAATACTCCTCTTTTTTCTCCTCCAAATATTCACTTAGAAAAAACATTGGTCTATAGAGCATTTTTTTCTGGTACAAAAAAAGAGGAATGAGCATTCGACCAATACGACCATTTCCATCCATAAATGGATGAATAATTTCAAATTGAGCATGAACGAATGCAAGCTGGCTCAACACTTCTTCCTCTAAATGAATATATAAAACCCAATCTTCTAAATGATCGCGAATAGTTAGCGGAGAAGGAGGGACAAATGATGCTTGCTGTATTTGGCAATTTTTCGGACCAATCCAATTTTGCTCAGTACGAAATTCACCAGGTCTTTTATCTTTTCCCCGTACACCTTGCATGAGTATTTGATGAAGAGATTTTATCAGGTTCAGTGAAACAGGACGGTCTTGCTCCAATGCTGATTCAGCCGATAAAAGTGCTTTTCTATAATTTTTAATCTCTTGAATATCAGTTGTTTTTTCCGGGTCAAACTCTGAACCAGCCTCAAACTCTAAGACTTCAGAATTTGTGGCATTTGTTCCCTCGATACGAGAAGACAAAACAGCCTCATTCAAGGTCAGAGGAGATAATAAGATCTCTGGGTTGACCATACCATGCAATAATCCATCATAACGAGCTAAAGCAGCATTTGCCTCACCTATTGTTCTAGTTAGATGCGCCCAGTCGATATTTGAAATTGGAAGCTTATCAGGTTGAAATGGATTGAGCACAAGTTTTACCTCATTTTGTGTTTACTTCAGTATTTTCCACCCTTTTAGTATACACTAAAACATTAATTAGTGTATACAAACAGTGTTTTGTGTCTTTTTTTCTGATATTCAGTGGTTTAAGGTACATATCCTAGTGTATACTATCGATTTTGTGTACACTAAAAAACCAAAAAGTGTATTCAAAGTGAGATGCAATAGGACAGCAAGGACTCCTACGGGGTAATCGACGCCCAGTCAAAAGTTCTGCATGCGTCTTTCCACCTCCACTCTATCGAATGCTTTTTAAATTCCATCTGGTCAGGAAGAGCTCATACGCTGATAATGAAAGAATTCTATCCTTCGGTTCCAGGTTCTAAAATACTAAATCTAAAAGTTGCTATTTTTCATCTACTTCAGCACCAAGGACCTTGGAAATCTCCCTTGAAAGATGTAGAATTATCCTGCGCTAAAAAGCGCTCATCACAAACGTTATAAGCATTCTTTGATTTCGAGTGCTAAATTTTTATTGCCATGAGAGGTTCGGTGTGATATATTAGCAGTGGAATGAGGAGATTGCTATTTGATGGCACCCAAAAAAAAGCAAAAAGCTGACAGAGAACAGGCTATTCTTATCGGTCTTGTGGAGCTTTTCCTTCTAACAGGAAAACCTGTCGGATCAAACACCCTAAAAGAAAACGGATGCGAAGCGATCAGTTCCGCGACGATTCGTAACCATTTTGCCAATTTGGAGAAAAAAGGATTTTTAAAACAGGAGCATTCTTCAGCTGGGCGAGTGCCAACACCTGCGGCCTTCAAGCTTTATGCTTCCCATCACATGTACTCCGATCATACTGATCCTCAAGAATTTGACTTTCTGAAAAAGGAGCTCCAAAAAGATACGCGAGAAATTGCGGGGTATTTGCAATCGGCTGCAGAACTTTTGAGCACCTTGACTCAAGGGGCTGTGTTCTTTTCTTCTCCTCGTTTTGATCAGGATTTTATCATCAATATCAAGGTTGTCGGCATTGATGCTAAACGATGCTTAGCGGTAGTGGTTACTGATTTCAGACTCATCTATACTGAGATCCTGCATACACCCAAAAAGCTAAGCAGCTTTTCAATCAAAAGGCTCGAGACATACTTTACTTTCCGTTTGACAGGGCTTGATCGGCCAAAATTGAATAAAGAAGAAGAAGCGCTTGGAACAAGCTTTTACAACGAACTCATGATGCGCTATATTGTGGGGCATTCAAATTTTAGTGCGGAAGACATTTATAAGACCGGCTTTTCTAAATTGATTGGCTTTCCAGAATTTCGAGATGCAACTGTTCTTGCGACAAACCTTTCTATTTTTGAAGATACCGCCTTCATGCGCACCCTTTTAGGAGAGTGCACAAAAGACGCTACATTAAAAGCCTGGATTGGTGATGACTTGAATCACCCTTCCGCGAAAACTGCACAAAGTAGCATTATTGCTGTCCCCTACTTCATCCGTGGGAAAGCTATCGGAGCCATTGCCCTATTAGGGCCGATTCGAATGCCCTACCCTAAGATTTTTGGGACTCTCAAGAGTTTTTCCTCAGTTTTAAGTGAAGTGCTGACACGCAATCTCTGTAAGTATAAAATCACTTACCGACAACCTGCTGCTGAACAAGTGGAATTAAAAACTGAGCCACCAAAATTAATTGAATAGCGTGGATTTAAGATACATAGGAGCAAATGAGCTGTGGACGAAGAGCCAAAAGAACCCGAAAAAGAAATAAAAGAAGAGCGAGTCATCGAAGAACTTGATGAAACGGAAATGCTTAAAAAGCAAGTTAAAGAAGAGCAAGAAAAGTATTTGCGCTCTCTTGCAGATCTGGAAAACACCAGAAAGAGAATGCAAAAAGAAAAATATGATACGACCCGCTTTGCCGTAGAAAATGTCATTGCAGAATTTCTAGCTCCTCTGGACAATTTTGAGAACGCTTTAAGTTTTATCCATCAAGCTTCCGCAGAAACCCAAAATTGGGCAAAAGGGTTTGAGATGATTCTTACCCAATTTAAAGAGATACTGAGTAGTCACAAAGTCACCCCCTTCTCCTCAGAAGGACAGACCTTCGATCCTTACCTCCATGAGGTACTAGAGCTTGAAGAAACAGAAAAATACGAGGCTGGAACGATCATCCAAGAGTTTTTAAAAGGATATAAATGTGGCGAAAGAATCCTCCGCCCAGCCCGCGTAAAAGTTGCAAAAGCAGCAATTAAAGGCGAAGAAGAAAAATCAGAAAAACAAAATACTAAGGGAGAATAGAAATATGGCTAAGAAAAGTAAAGTCATTGGCATTGACCTCGGAACCACGAACTCTTGTGTCGCTGTAATGGAAGGAGGTTCCGTAAAAGTTATTGCAAATGCAGAAGGAACACGAACCACTCCATCGATTGTCTCTTATAAAGATGGTGAAAGACTCGTGGGGATTCCTGCGAAACGGCAAGCCGTAACAAACCCCGAAAAAACACTCTATTCAACAAAGCGTTTTATTGGACGAAAGTTTTCTGAAGTAGAATCAGAAATTAAAACCGTACCCTATAAAGTCGTTGCAAATAGCAATGGGGATGCTGTTTTTGAAGTCGATGGCAAAACACTCACCCCTGAAGAAGTCGGAGCACAAGTCCTAAAAAAAATGAAGGAAACGGCTGAAGAATATCTTGGCGAAAAAGTCTCAGAAGCAGTCATTACTGTTCCTGCCTACTTTAATGATTCGCAAAGACAATCAACAAAAGATGCGGGTAAGATTGCTGGTCTCGATGTCAAGCGTATCATCCCAGAGCCCACTGCTGCTGCTCTTGCTTACGGCCTCGATAAAGAGGGCGCTGATAAAAAGATCGCCGTCTTTGACCTTGGGGGTGGAACCTTTGATATTTCCATCCTTGAAATTGGAGATGGAGTCTTTGAGGTCCTTGCAACCAATGGAGATACCCAACTGGGTGGAGACGATTTCGATAGCGTGATCATTGATTGGCTACTTGAAGAATTTAAGAAAGACAATAGCATCGACTTATCTAAAGATAAGATGGCTCTTCAAAGGATTAAAGACGCTGCTGAAAAAGCGAAAATTGAGCTTTCTGGAACACAACAAACAGAAATTAACCAACCGTTTATTACAATGGACGCAAGTGGTCCTAAACACTTAGCACTTACCCTTACACGTGCCAAATTTGAAAGTTTGGCTTCTCATCTCATTGAGCGTTGCGTCCAACCGTGTCTTGATGCTCTAAAAGATTCTGCTCTTAACAAAGATCAAATCCAAGACGTCCTCCTTGTGGGTGGAATGAGCCGCATGCCAGCTGTTCAAGCAAAGGTGAAAGAAATCTTCGGAAGAGATCCTCATAAAGGCGTTAACCCCGATGAGGTCGTGGCAACTGGTGCTGGGATTCAAGGGGGGGTTCTTGCAGGAGATGTGAAAGATGTTCTTCTTCTCGATGTGATTCCTTTAACACTGGGTATTGAAACGCTCGGCGGCGTTTTGACTCCTCTTGTCGAAAGAAATACGACAATTCCAACTCAGAAGAAACAAACCTTCTCAACAGCCATGGATAACCAACCCGCGGTTACAATCGTTGTTCTTCAAGGGGAGCGTAAAATGGCAAAGGATAATAAGGAAATTGGTCGATTTGATTTAACTGAGATTCCTCCGGCGCCTAGAGGAACTCCACAAATTGAAGTGGCTTTTGATATCGACGCCGATGGCATCCTCCATGTTTCTGCTAAAGATCTTGGCTCTGGAAAAGAACAAAAGATCCGAATCGAAGCAAAATCGGGTCTTGATGAAACTGAGATCAACCGTATGGTCAAAGATGCAGAAGAGCACGCCGAAGAAGATAAGCAGAAAAAAGAAGAAGTAGAAAATCGGAATCAAGCCGATAGCCTGATCTTCCAAGCAGAAAAAGCCTTAAAAGATTACAAGGATAAAATTCCTGATCATTTGGCTAAAGAAATTCAAACCCGCATTGACGCTGTGAAAAAAGCCCTTGAGGGAACAGACATTGCTGCGATCAATACTGCTGCTGGAGAACTTAACACTTATATTCAAAAGATTGGGGAAGAGATCCAAAAGCAAGGCGGCCCAGATAGAGGAGTCACCCCTGGGCAAGAACCCCCAAAAGATAAAAAGAAGCCTGATATCGAAGAGGCTGAAGTAGAAATTCTCGACGACGAGGAGAAGTAAGCGCAAGGGTGTCTTCAGGCACCCTTCTTTATTTTTCTATGAGGCTAATCGCTTCTTCCAAGTGGACCCTATCCCTTAAACCCTTAACGCTCAAGTGTCGACTGTTCCCTACAAAGATGCACCCTTTCTTTAACTTGAAGCACTTTTCAAACATGTGCATTTAGAAGCTCCTCAGCCATCTCTGCGGTTTCAACTGCCCCGGCTACCTCTCGATAAGCTTTAGGAGTCATTTCTTTTACAAGTATTCTCAATAGCTTCCCAGGAAGAGGCGATTTTGAACACCTTTGAAGTACAAAAATGGAATCTGTGGCTCAGGATCCCCTGGTTTTACAGTAGCTGATTCAATATGGTATGCATCGATCATCTACTCAATTATTTTTTTAATCACACCATAAACAGCTGAAATTAAAGTACGATCCAATTTTTTTTGCAGCAGGTTGATTCTAACGCTTTTTCGGCCCACCCCCAAAAATAAATAGAAATGGATAGATTTAAATAAAAATGCACAAATATGGTTAATAATTTACACTTTTTTATTTTATGAAAGGAAATGATATGTTATGCTTCTTGCAAACAGGAGGAAAAAAATGGAAATAAGATACTTAACACCACAAGAACGTCTTCAGCTAGCGAATATACCACGGGGACTTATTAAGAATAAGCAAATGGAAATAAGATACTTAACACCACAAGAACGTCTTCAGCGAGCGAATATACCACGGGGACTTATTAAGAATAAGCAAATGGAAATAAGATACTTAACACCACAAGAACGTCTTCAGCTAGCGAATATACCACGGGGACTTCTTAAAAATAAACAAGTAGACCCTGTTCATACTAGCAATAAAGTAGACTCCGTCCATAGAATTTCTCTTTTTGGTGGACCGAAAAATGGGAAAAATAACTGCTTCATTAATGCCTCTCTTCAAGTCATTTTTAACATTCCAGAGCTGGTTGACAATATTGTTTTTGGAAAGGGACAACATCAGGCCGTTCAGGAAGCCTATCAACAATACCTAGGCTACATGGAAAATCGCCAAGCTGGAAAGTTCTGTTCTGCCCCTGATCTAGCAAGCCCCCTTCGAGACATCGTTCCAGAATTCAAAGGCGATGGACAACACGATGCTTTTGAATTTATCCTTAAGGTTCTTATTGATCCATTAAAAACCAAAACCAACCCTCTGTTTTTTGCATGCGAAGACCGCTCCTATTACCATGACTATGAAAAACACAAGGCAGAAATCGAAGAACATTTTGAAGCAGATGGTGGAAGAATATCAAAGGCTCCTGAGACTCTCTCAAGCCTTCAACTATCTTTACCTAAAGATGCATCGTCTTGTAAAATGGAAGATCTAATTCTTAGCAATCTTCACGAAAAAATTGCTAAGAAACAAGATGGTTCTGGAGTTGAATTTAAGCGAAGTGACGGACTAGATCCCATTCGTCTTCAGCTTGCAGAAAAAAATCAAAAAATCCGCATTCCTGATGCTTTCTTTGTCGACTTTAAAAGACATGCTGTGATTTCTCAACAATTTAATAGCGGTGGAACATTTCAAGGAGCCAAAAATGAGACACCTATTCAATTCACTGAAACATTTTCTATCCCTCCAGAACTTGATATGGATGGAAAAGGAGCAACCTGTGAATGGGTTGCCTTAGTCAACGGAGGAGATTTTAAAGAAGGACACTACTTTGCCAATGTTAAAAAAGATGGCAATTATTACAGATATGACGATAGCTCGATGGGTACGATCCCTAAACAAGATTTTATTGATGCCGGACAGCAATGTTATGGAGGGTTTGTTCGCGTTGTTAAACGCGGAGATTCGCATCCAATAAAGCCAAAACAGGCGTCTAACTGGAGTCGGAAAATATTGAGGTATATTTTGGCAGCTACTGCTATTAGTAGTGTCGGACAGAAGAAATTTGGTAAATCAGACTCATTTTCATGATACCCTTCCAAAATCTCCTATAATCCCTAGCTCTTCTCTATCTGATTATAGACAGAGACTGTTCGTTTAGTAGATCAGCTTAAACACCTCAACACTGCCGGCCCCTAAAAGAAATTTCTAGGGGCCGCAATTTTAGACCTAAGTCTTGAAAAAGTCATTGCAATGAGAACTTCTGCCGTATTGACAATCGAAAAGGACTAGGAAATAAAACAGTGCTTCAAGCAAAAACCTCAGCAAAGAAATACACCCTCAATTCAATCATCTTGATCTTGTTCTTTTTTTCATACTTTATTTGGCTACTACGAGTATAATGAGTAGAAAACTTCGGATCAGATGCACTCACAAATCATTCCCGTCATTTTAGCTGGGGGATCAGGAACTAGACTTTGGCCCCTATCGAAAAAAAGCTCTCCTAAACAGTTTTTAAAGCTCATTGGAAGTCGCTCCCTTTTTCAAGAAGCCCTGCTCCGCGTCAAAGAAATTCCCTCTGCTCATGAAATTCTTGTTGTCATCAATGAAACACACACATCTATTTGCCGTGAGCAATTGGAAGAAATCGGCATTAATAATGTGACGCTGGTTCTTGAACCTTGTAGTCGGAATACTGCCCCAGCTATTGCGCTTGCTGCGCATACTGTCGAGCAAAAATTTAGAGAAGAGGCAACGATAGTTGTCCTCCCTGCAGATCACCTAATTGGAGGAGGATCTGAATTTGCAAAAATGATGGCAGCTGCTAGCACATTAAAAAACAACAACTACCTCATTACCTTTGGTGTTGTTCCGACCTCACCGAAGACCGGTTACGGGTATATTCAAGCTGGAAAGCCTCTCGATCAGTTAAGTTATCAAGTAAAAAATTTCATTGAAAAGCCCAATGAAACCCTTGCAAAATCTTTTTTTCACACAAAAAACTACTACTGGAATAGTGGAATCTTTCTCTTTCGAACACTGACCTTTTTAAAAGAACTCAAAAAAAATGCTCCGTTAATTTTCGATACTTCTCACAAGGCTTATCAACATAGCCAAGCAAAGGGAAACCTTTTATATATCGACAAGAACCATTTCGCAAAATGTCCTAGCGATTCTATCGACTATGCCTTGATGGAAAAAACCACGAACGTTGCGTTGATCCCCTTTCACCTTCCCTGGAATGATCTAGGGTGTTGGGCATCTGTTGCCGATGCTGGAGAGTCTGACGATCAAAACAATGTAATTCGTGGCAACGTCCTTCTAAAAGATTCTGAAGGCTGCTTACTTACTTCAGAAAGTGGACAACTCGTTGCCACTGTTGGAGTCAAAGATCTCATTGTTGTCGCCACTCCCGATGCCGTTCTCGTTGCCGATAAAGCCCACGCACAAGAAGTCAAAGATATCGTCAAGAGTTTAAGACCTAAATCTTAGATCTTGAATCTTCTCAAAATCTATCAGGGATAAACATAGAATAACCTTCAAGGCTAGGGTCATGTGATTCAAAGAGCATGGACCTGTCCCGAATGAAAGATATTTCTTATTCCACACTTTTTATGATCTTTTTCGGTCTCTTGTTTAAGCGCCTAGTTAAGCTCTAAGCGCTTGATTAGGCTCTTGGGATCTTGTGGACTGCAATTCTTTGAGCACCACTTTTTTAAATGCTTGTCGGAAGTGTTGTTTAAATCCTTTTTCAAGCTTTGTTTGATGTATTTTGGCCCGCACTATTTTTAACGCCATTGTTTCCTGGATAGGCTCTATTTCAGGTCTTTTGTCCCCCACTTGTTTAACTATCATTTTTTTGAGGTATTCTGCAGACAACTGGATAGGCTTTATTTCAGGTGTTTTGTCCCGCAATTCTTTGAGCACCAACCCTTGAAATCCTTGTCGGACGGATTTTTTAAATCCTTTTTCAAGCTTTATTTCATCGTTCTGCAACTTTTCGAATATCTCTTGAAGTTTTTGCTGTTCTTCAGTGGGCTGAGAATCTCCGCGTTTAATAACGCGAACAAACCCTCCATAACATTGCTGTCCGGCAGCGATAAACTCTTGTGTAGAGATCATACCCGCCGAGCTATCGTTGTAGTTGTAATAATTATCATTAGATGCTTTAAGATTGACAACGTAATGTCCTCCTGAAAAACCTCCTCCGTTGATTAAGGCAATCCATTCACAGATTGCTCCTTTTCCATCCATATCAAGTTCTGGAGGGATAGAAAATGTTTTAGTGAAGTGAATAGGTGTTTCATTTTTGTCTCCTCGAAACGTTCCATCCCCACGAAATGGTTGAGAAATCACAGCATGTCTTTTAAAGTCGACAAAGAAAGCATCAGGAATGCGGATTTTTTG
>JASJDV010000012.1 GCA_030064985.1 Simkaniaceae bacterium
GGCTGAGAGTTGGGTAACCAACAAATTTATTTTGCCCCTTGATTTTTTTGAGGGGCTGTTTGTACAGTTAACTATAGGAAATCGCGCTTTCCTCTGAAGAAAGAGGTCTCCAGCGCAAAAAATTGGATGAATTCAAAACGAACACTCAATGTTTTTCTTCTTGCAATGATCAATGTTGCAGCTATTTGTAGCATAAAAAATTGGCCGATCACTGCAGAATATGGCTTTTCTTCTCTTTTTTATTTTATGGTTTCCATTGTTTTTTTCTTTATTCCTAGTTCTCTTGTCTCAGCAGAATTAGCAACGGGATGGCCGGAGCGGGGAGGCATTTACGCCTGGGTAAAAGCTGCTATGGGGCATCGTTTAGGCTTTTTAGCCGCTTGGCTACTATGGATTGCAAACGTTGTTTGGTACCCTACAATCCTCTCATTCATTGCTGGGACAATCGCCTTTTGCTTTAACCCTGCTTTAGCAAATCATACCTTCTATCTTTTCTGCATGATTCTTGGCACGTTTTGGCTAGCCACTTTGCTTAACCTTTGGGGCATGAAAACTTCAGGCTGGATAAGCTCTCTGGGAGTGATGGTCGGAACGATGATTCCAGGCATTCTGATCATTGGACTAGGCTTATTGTGGATGATGACTGGAAAACATTCTCATATTGATTTTACCTGGGACTCTTTTCTTCCCGATATGAGCAGCCCGAAACAACTCGCCCTTCTTACAGGAGTACTTTTAGGATTTGCTGGAATGGAAATGTCTGCTGTTCATGCGCGTGAAGTTAAAAATCCTCAGAGAGACTACCCACGTGCGATTCTCTTTTCTGCAGTTGTGATTGTTGCTCTCTCTCTTTTGGGAACACTAGCCATTGCGATCGTCATTCCTCAATCGGAAATCAACCTGATATCTGGAGGCATTGAAGCTATTTCCTTCTTCTTAAATAGTTATCATCTAGAGTGGAGCGTTCCTATTATTGCTTTGATGGTTGCGTTTGGCGCCATGGGAGGGGTGAGCACTTGGGCAGCAGGGCCTAGTAAAGGTCTTCTTGCGGCAGCTCAAGATGGAGATCTTCCCCCTATTCTTCACAAAATCAATAAAAACAATATGCCTGTTGCTATGCTCATTTTTCAAGGGATTATTGTGACAGTTATTTCGGCCGTCTTTCTTTTCATGCCGAATGTGAATAGCTCTTTCTGGATCTTGCTTGTCCTAGCTGCGCAACTCTACCTTGTCATGTATATCATGATGTTTATTGCAGGAATTGTTCTAAGATATAAAAAACCTGATGTCCTACGTGCCTACAAGATTCCTGGCGGGAATTTTGGGATGTGGCTTGTTTCTGGAATTGGAACCATCGGGGCTCTTTTTGCAGTCGTTGTCGGCTTTTTTCCACCTGATCAGGTAGAAACTGGCAGTCTTTTTTTTTTCGAGCTTTTCCTATCTGCAGGAATGATCGCTTTCTGTGCAATGCCCTTTATCATTCTCTTCTTTAAAAAGCCGAGCTGGAACGAACCAATTCACCTTAAAGAGGAAGAGTGACACTCTCAACCCCCTAAACGGGATGAGAATTCCCGCGTGTCTTTTACTAACGACTTTCGTAGTCTTGAAGGATCATTTCTAAAGTTTTTTGATAGCCATAAACATCAATATCCACCCAACGAAAAAGAGGTTCACGTCGAAACCAGGTACATTGCCTTTTTGCATAGCGACGAGATGCTTTTTTAAACTTCCAGACAAAATGTTCCCAATCTGCATTGCTTTTAGTTGAAGAGAGAAACTCGATGCATTGACGGTACCCAATGGCTTGAGAAGCTGAAAGATTTTCTTCAAGCCCTCTAGTTAGAAGGTCCTCAACTTCTTCAATAAAACCCTGCGCTAGCATTTCATCGCAACGCATTTCAATTCTTGAAAAAAGGATTTCTTTAGGAAAATAGATAAACCAACAACGAAAATCAAAGTCCTTTGATCGACTTGGGACACTATTTTTTGGAAAATTGCTGACTTTTTTTCCAGTCAAGGTCATGATCTCTAACGCACGAACAATTTTGTGTCGATCGCGTTTATTAATGGTTTTTCCGTATTCAGAGTCAAGTTGACAAAGTTTTTCATAAAGAGGTTCGACACCATGTTTTTCCAAGTCTTCTTCTAATTTCGCGCGAAGTTCTCGGGAAGCTGGGGGACCTTGAGGCGGGCCATACAAAAGAGCGTGGAGATAAAAACCCGTTCCTCCAACAACAATGGGAATATGTCCCCGACTCTGTATTTCAAGACAATGTTTTGTTGCCTTCTCATAGAACTGAACGACATTAAATGCATCTGAAAGGTCGCAAACGTCAATAAGATGATGGGGAATTTCCATCCGCTCTTCAACAGTTACCTTCGCTGTTCCAATATCCATACCCCGGTAGACTTGGATAGAATCTGCAGAAATAATTTCCCCACCAAGAGCATGTGCAAGTTCAAGGGAAAGGCGGGTTTTTCCTACTGCCGTCGGACCAGCAATAACGATGACCCGATTCTTTTGTGTTGGGAGATTTATTTTTTGTCTTGAGAGGTTTGGTTGATAAGCAGGCTCATCAATCAGATCGCTTCTCACTTGTTTGAAAATCCTTGGAGTGCTTCTTGCTCAGTAGGAAAAATCTGTATGATCCGCTCAAACCCTGCCATCTTGATGATTTCCATCACTTCTTCACTAACAGAGCATAGATGGAGTCCTCCTTTCCCACCTCTGAGTTTTTTGGTGGTTGATAATAGAAGACGCATTCCTGCGCTACTGAGATAGTCTATTTTTGCAAAATCTAGAACAAGTTTTATCTTCCCCCCATCTATCATCTCAGCAAGTTTCCTTTCTAAAACGGGGGCAGAGGCTGCGTCCATTCGCCCTTCGATGCGGATGATCAAGGCCCCTTGCTCTTCTTCTAGTTGAATGTTTATTCCAGTAGACATGATACTAACCTAGTTGAATTCATCTTTCACAATAACGATAGTAGAAAATTTACTGCAACCTTGAATTCGGACTAGGCTCATCGAATCGATCGATGGCTTTTGACAAAGAACTTGCATAAATCACATAAAGTAATGTATCTATTAAGCGCATGTCTGCCTTTAATGAGTATCCATCTATTGAAAAGCTAAAAGAGCTTGCAGAAAAACCTTATGACCTTTCCAAAGAAGGAAATCTAACTCCTAAGCGTGTCAATCAACTTAAATCTGAAGCTTTAAATCTCAAACTCTTGTATGGGGCAGAACGGGTCGATGAAAAGACTCTCGAAGCTCTTTTTGATTTGGCTAAAGAAGTCAATGTTCACGAAAAAATGGAAGCGATGCAAGCTGGAGTTGTGATGAATAAGATTGAAGGGCATGAGAGTGAAAACCGGATGGTTCTCCACACGGCAATGCGTGACTTCTTCGACCAGAAAAATGCATCAAAAAAAGCAAAGGAAGCTGCAGCTCTTGCTTATGCTGAATTGGAAAAACTGAAAAGGTTTCTCGATAGCATCGAAAAAGAAGGGTTTACCGATATGATTCAGGTGGGAATTGGAGGATCGGAACTCGGTCCGAAAGCCATTTATCTTGCCTTAAAAGCTTTTAAAAGAGAGGGAAAGCGTGTCCATTTTATTTCTAATGTCGACCCCGATGATGCGGCGCATGTTCTTCAGCAGGTCGATTTGAGTAAGACGCTTGTTGTCATTGTCTCAAAATCGGGAACAACGCTTGAGACATTAACCAATGAAGAACTCATTCGGAAGAAATTTATAGATGAGGGGCTTTCACCTGCAAACCATTTTCTTGCAGTCACAGGAAAGGGAAGTCCTATGGATGATCCTGAAAGATACCGGGAATCTTTTTTTATTTGGGAGTATGTTGGCGGGCGGTATTCTGTGACATCGATGGTTGGCTGCGTTATGCTCGCTTTTGCCTTAGGCATGGAAAAGCTTCTGGATTTCCTCAGAGGAGCCTATTGTATGGATAGGGTGGCTTTAGAAGAAGACCCTACTGCAAATCTCCCCCTACTTTCTGCTCTATTAGGCATCTGGAATCATAACTTCTTGAAGCTTCCAACAACGGCAATTATCCCTTACTCACAAGCCCTTTCTCGTTTCCCCGCACACCTTCAACAATGTGACATGGAATCTAATGGAAAACAGATTGATAAACAGGGAAATCTTGTAGATTTTTGGACAGGACCTATCATTTGGGGAGAGGTGGGGACAAACGGGCAACACTCTTTTTACCAACTCATCCATCAAGGAACCATCCCTGTTTCCGTGGAATTTATCGGTTTTGCTGAGAATCAATATGGTGAAGACACGCGATTTAAAGGAACGAGTTCACAGGAAAAGCTTCTTTCTAATCTCTTTGCGCAATCGATTGGGCTTGCAACAGGACAAAAATCAGACAATCCGAATAAATTTTTCCCAGGGAATCGCCCTAACCGCATTCTCTTAGCTGAAAAGTGCAATCCTTATACTATAGGAGCCATTCTTTCTTATTATGAAAATAAAGTGGCCTTTCAGGGTTTTATTTGGGATATTAATTCTTTCGATCAAGAGGGAGTGCAACTTGGAAAAGTTTTAGCCAATAAGATCATGGATCAATTTGCCAAAAAGGCAAAGGAAGAATCTTTTGAAGAGGATTTTTCCCTGGGAGCTGTTTACATCGATCAGCTCAAAAATCTTTAGATCTAGTTGGGACTAAATTGCTGCATAAGGAGCAGCCTAGAATTTGTAAGAACACGTTTAGACTATCATCGAAATTTGAAGAGGTATTTCCACCTTTTTTCTCATTGAATTGCTTTTACTTTCTTTAGTAATTGGTGTTTTTATGTTCTTTTTCTTCTTTGTTGTAGTAGGATATCGTTTGATCTTGTTCCATGAATCCCTCCTAACTTCAACTTTTTCATCAAGGGAGATCTTGGCTTTAGTAAGATAATAGAAAGCTTTATAATTTTCTTTAGGTTGTTGATATAAGAAATATCGAAGAGAAGAGAGTCCTGCCGCTAAAGAAATGAGAACGATGATGCGGACGACTTGTCTGGTCATCCTCATTCCATGAGCCCAAGTCTGTCCTCCTTCGGATACTGTTTTGAATAGTCCCATATTTAGTTCTCTAAAACCATTTTTTCACTATTACAAAATAAACAAGATTGATTGTGTCTCTTTTGTTTTAAATGTATTTAATTTCCTTGCGTAAATCGTATTTACAGTAAAGGGATGAGAAATTATGACAACTCATTTGTTTCATTCTTGAGTCGGTTACATCTGGAGATAAAATAGAGCGGATAATTATAGATTTTTTCATGATGCTTCAAATTCATTGTAGTGGAACGTACAAGTTTAGATGGCGTATATTTTTGATCATAAACAAGAAGACTTTTTTTCTTCGGGCTTGCACCCGCCTTGACTTCAAGGGGATAGATTTCATGTTCAAGTTCAATTAAAAAATCAATCTCTGCACTTCCTTCACTGGCCCAGTAATAAAGTGGCGCATTTTTGGTTGCTGTCAACTCTTGAGCTATGTAATTTTCAGTTAGAGCGCCTTTAAATTCGGTAAATAAAACATTTCCATCAATAATAACCTGCGGAGAAAGATTACTTTGAGCTCCGAGCAATCCCACGTCTAGCAAAAATAGTTTAAAAATATTGGTAGTAGCGTAGGCGCTAAGAGGAAATTTTGGGGCTTTTACTAGATGGCTTTTGTGAATAAGACCTCCATCTAAAAGCCATTGAATGGCTTCCTCATAGTCCCTTCCCCTAGCACTTTTTCTTATGGCTGCGAAGATAAATTTTTTATTTTCTTTTGCAAGTTGACGGTGAACCTGTTTCCAAACTGTGGTAATCTTCATGATTTCTGGTAAAGGAGCGTGTTTAGCAAAATCTCTTTCATAAGCATCTAATATTTCTAACTGAATCTCTCTCACTGTGTCTAAGCGTTCCGACTGTGCGTATTCAAAAACTGCCTCGGGCATTCCCCCAACAAAAAAATAAACCTTTAATAACTGAAGTAATTTCTCATGGATGGGTTCGGGGAAAGGTTCATAGTTTTGGTATTCTTCCAAGAAGCTTCGAAGATTTTCTTGTCCTAAAGCCGAAAGAAATTCAAAGAATGTTAAAGGGTGCAGGTGAAGAAAATTAACCTTCCCAACAGGAAAACCTTTTTCTCTCCCTATTTTTACGCCTAGTAGGGAGCCAGCAGCAGTTATATGGTACTCGTTTGATTCTTCACAAAAATATTTTAAACTGTTGAGAGCTTTTGGACACTCCTGAATTTCATCAAAGATCAACAGGGTATTTTGTGGCTCAATATTTACTTCAGTATGAATACTCAATATTCTTATCAGCTGTTTCGGATCTAAAGTATCTTTAAAATACTGAGCTAATTTTTCTTCTTTTTCAAAATTTAGATAAGCAACTTTTTCATAAGAATTTTGGCCAAAATGCTTTAAAGCATATGTTTTTCCAACTTGCCTGGCACCATTTAATATCAATGGCTTCCGTCTATTCGAGAGTTTCCAATCTTTTAATAACTTGTAGAGATCCCTTTTCATATCTTCATTTTAGTCCTACCTCTGCCAGAAAGCAAGATTTATTGGTAAAAAAAGGAGTTTTAATCACTTTTTACTGTAGAAAAACGTGTTTTTTAGGCACTTTTTTCTACATAGTTTTTCCAATAGTACGTAAAAAGTTTATGCGATCAACTATCCAGGATCTGTCTCACACACCCTGAATAGTTTTTTCTTCTTTTTGTATTTTTGAAACCCAAGTCACCTGTTCTTAAAAAAGGTTCCTTTCCATCTTTCATAAAGGCATTAAATGTTTCTCTAGTTGCATCTTGATCTCTCCAATATCCAGAAGCTATATATGGGCCTTTTAACCATATTTCACCCACCGTATTATCTTCGACAGGACTGGTTGTTTGATTATCGAGATGCCTTGAGCAGTAATTGGGAGTATGACTAGAGGTTTTAATCCTAAGATTTGGATAGAAGAAAGGGCCTCTTTAATTTTACTCACTCGATCGGCTTCAAAAAGAGGAGTTGAGCTGGACCCTTCCATAGACCAGAAATCCTTGCCCCTACCTCACCGATTTGGAAAGTACCATCAGCTTTAGTATTGCCCGCTATCATTTTAATCACCTGTTTGGATCCATCGATTGCCCAAGTGGAGTTTTGTCTATCTGGGATCGGGTAGTCGGGACGAATTGTGACGGTAGGTAATAGACTCATGGTTTGCTTTTTTATAAAAATTATATCAAAATTTTTTATAATTATATAATATATTATTTAATTTTAATTATTAATATAATGTCTTTATTTTTGTTAAATGCAGATTTTGTCCAATTAGCTGAACCTATAATGTGGGTCTTTTGGTCGATAGTGGCCCACTTGTGGTGATAGAGTTGAAGCCCTTGACTGGTTTGAACGGGAATCCCTTGAGATTCAAAAAGGTTTTTTATTTTTTTACTAGCGCCTTTCGCAGTACCCCCATCTAGCTTTACATGTACTTTTATCCCTTTTTTATGGAGCTGGATCAATTTTTCAGCGATTTGGGGATGGGTAAACGTGAATAAGGAGAGGCAAATCTCTTTTTTAGCCTGATCAAGTGATTCTAAAAGAGCCTCAAGTCCTTGTTTGCCGGGAAGACAGTAGGCATGTAATGTGGCCCAATCGGTCTCTAAATGGAATGCTTGAGGACGCTCCATAGAAAGGATCTTTGCTAGAGGAGGAGCGTAGAGTCCAACCATGAGATTATCATGCATTTTTAAGGAAGAAGGAGTAAGGTTTGTTGATCCTATAAAGAGGAGCTTTTCATCGATGATCCATAGTTTTTCATGAATCAGCCCTTTTCCTTCGGTGGGATGGAAGTGAAAATTTTCTTTTTCAAGAACATGGAGAGGGGGACTTACTTTTTTATCATAATGTATATGAATGGAAATTCCCCTTTCCGCCTGTTTTTTTAAAAGAGAAAGAAGAGAAAGGTCTGTGAAGGCATATGTGTGTAAGATAACCGATTCTTGAGCAGTAAAAAGGACTTTTTTTAGGAGTTGATTTAAATCGATCCGTTTTTCTGAGTCGTAGAAAATCAACGGTTTGTTTTTTGAGGGAGTACGAATATGGAGGGAGTAGAAAAGAAAAAGCCCAGCTAAAACTGGGCTTAAGATTAAATTAAATCTTTTGACCTTCGGCACGAAGCTTTCGAACTATAGCTGCTAAGCCAAGTCGATCAATTGTACGCATCGCACTTGTTGAGAGCTTCAGGGTAATAAAGCGGTTTTCTTCAGAAAACCAAAAACGTTTTTTTACAAGATTAGGGAGGAAACGGCGCTTGACTGTTCCAGTAACATTCAAACCAATTCCTTTTTTCTTTTTTGCAATTCCGCGAATCGAATAACTTTTTCCTTTGCCAGGTTTTTTGCCTGTGACTTGACACTGTTTTGACATCATTAAGCCTTTAAAATCATTTTTGGAAGCACTATATCAGCTCTAAGATTTTCTCTCAAGCGTTGATTTATTCTAAGTGAGTGTTTAAAAAGAAAATGTAAAAAGAGATAGTTTTGGAAGAATTATTTACAGACAAATTGCTATGCCTTACGAGGCGCAAAGATTGACTATTTTATCGATCAAATGTTTAACTGTCCAACATACGCTAAAAAGTGCCTGATCGCGGCCCTGAATGGTTTGAATAAAGTGAAATACAAGAGGTAGTTGAAATGCCAATCTATGACATTTTTGAACATGTGGAGCAGCAAAAGGAGCGTGGGAATACTAAACCAGAACTTTCCACGCACATCTCTGATATGACATTGGGAGGAAAAAATGGGGCGCTGGAAGAAAAGGGACAGCTCTTTGCTACAATCGCAGCACGCCTTTTCTTTTTTATGCTTCTGCTTACCGCTATTGTTTGGGGCTTTTATACTATCGCCCTTTTTTTCTTTTGTTTACCCTTCAATCTTCTGACTGGTTTCAAAATCCATAAGTTGAAAAAGTTTTCTCTTCGACGTTATCTTAACATCAAGAGAGCCGGCATTTCAGCAATTGCATTAATTGTAGCACTCTTTAGCCCTGCTCTAGGGACGATGATTGCCTGCAGTTACTTTCTTATGTATGACAAAAAGGGGATCGAAGAGGTTGTCCCTTCTGTTTTACAAGATCAATTCCAAGAGTTTTTTCATCCTTAAACATAAGTTTTTTTTGCGGAGTAACCATCAAGATCATTCATGGTTTTCATGAAATCGATCGGTGAAATATCCTCTTGCTAGAAATGGGAAAATTCTATAGGATAGTCAATTTTTTTCGGGGTATAGCGCAGCTTGGCTAGCGCGTCTGCTTTGGGAGCAGAAGGTCGGGGGTTCGAATCCCTCTACCCCGAATCTCCTTATTCTCCCGCCTGCTGCCTCAAAACCTTGTATCATGCGAAGTCCCCAAGCTGAAACAAGCGTAGAAAAAATAACGATCTCATCTAAATCATCCCATTCTTCCGTGAGATAGGGTTCCGCAATGAGTCGGTATGGAATTTTTTTTTGATCAAGAAAATAAAGACATTGATCGACCGCATCAAATTGAAGACCTTTTTCGCGAAGAGGAAGCACGACCCCTATTTTAGCGTCGTAGCGTCGAGGAATTAACCGTTCGCCCCACTGAATAGCTCCAATAGAGCCTGACGGAAAGCCTAAATGAATATGAGGAAAAATCTCTTTAGAAAATTTTAAGGGATCTCCTGGGCAGTTGAAAAGAGCAAAGGGAGGAACTTCATCAGGAAGCTGTGCTGCAATATGATGAAGATAGTCTGCAAAGTCTTCTAGTGCAAACGGAGGAATTTCTCCTTTGTAGAGGATGACTCCTAACGTGCTTTCCTGATGCTTGTCCCAAATTCTTTCAATAAAACTTCGAACCGCTAGTTGATAAGAAGCTAAATGGGCGGGATTGAGCGTTTGGATAGCAAAGTCTAATTCCCAAATAATGTGAGGGTCCTCATTTTTTATGTCCCATGTTAGATCAGACCTTAAGGAAGTATCTAATGGAATCGAATGGAGCGTTTTATAAAGAGGATTAAACCCTCGGTGGTCAACGATTGGCATAACATAGATGTTGGATGGGAAGTCCATGAGAACGCCAAAGGCGTTCAAAGAATGAGGAGCCATAATTTTCGTGGGAAGCTTCGACTTCAGGCCACTCCCCCATTTCATACTCTATTTGCTTTTTATAGGGAACATTATCCGTTACCAAGGTGACCCACCCATTTTTCTTGACTGTTCGCCGAAGCTCTTCTACAAAAGGTCGTTGAATCATCCGGTGTTTAGCATGACGCTTTTTAGGCCACGGATCGGGAAAATTGATATACACTTTATCCAAACAGGCATCGGAAAGATACTCTCGAGAAAAGGTCAGTCCCTCTCCTGAAATAATCAATAGGTTTTCGACGCCATAATTTACCGTTTTAGAGTAGATTTTTCGCACTCTTTCAAACCACATTTCAACAGCAATCCAATGGATCTCAGGATTTTTCCTGGCTCGATTGAGAATCCATTCTCCATTTCCACTACAGTATTCTAAGTGAATGGGACGATCGTTCCCAAAATACTCTTGGAGATTGGGAAATCGCTCTTTTTTATGTTGTTGATAATATTCAGGAACATAAAAAATTTTATCCTTCAATAGAGGCTGACGGTCTTCCCACTTGTAAGGATAGGGTAAATCTTTTGGTTTCACAGAGGACTATCTTATCCCATCTATTAATAATCTACTAGATTAAGGTTCATGGTAGAAATCAATCAATAACTCGCTTAGGTTTCGTGATCGAAAAACCAATACAACGCTTTTTAAAAAGCTTTCCCTTCTATCTGAATATAAGAATTTTACAGTCTAATTCTTTTTTGTTTTGAAAGTTTGCCCAGGAGAGGACTCGAACCTCCACACCTTGCAGCACCAGATCCTAAATCTGGCGTGTCTACCAATTCCACCACCTGGGCATGTGACGATAAGGAATCAAATTTACTCGTTAAGAGCAGTTTTCGTCAACCATGTGACTGAAAAATGTAGGAAAAAGGATGAACTATAAGGGCTCTCTTACATCAAATTATGCAAGGGAAAAAGCTAGTTTCTATCAAAAATCGCTCGCCGAAATCCCTCCAATTGTAAAGCAACTTAGCTATCTTCTAAAAGGATTGGCTTAAAAAACACACCCAACCGATAGGATTTAAAAAGAACCTATTTCAGACCCTTTTAATTTTTAGACGGCTTTTTCAAGAACAATCTTAGTGCAGTCTTTAATCTTAAAAAGGGTTAAAAGTGAGATTGCAAACCCGATCGGGAAAATTAAAAAGGCTAGATGAAAGTCTGAAGCAGAGTAAAATGGAGCTCCATCGACCATTGTGCCATTCCAGTTCCAATCTAAAAGTTTTCCTGAAAGGGGTTGAATCAGTGCAGGAAGTCCCATAATGATTACGGCAGCAATACCCATAGAGATTCCGGTTAGCTCTCTAGGGTTGTTTTCGGTGATGGCTGGATAACCAAGTGTTTGAGAACTTGTTAAGAAGCCGAGAGCAAAAAATAAGACAGCAAAAAGTTGGACTCCAGGATTCGGAAGATAGAGAATTGCACCAAAAAGAATGATCGATGAGATCCCCCCGAAAACCATCAAAGGTAACCGTCTTCCTACTTTGTCCGACATCCAGCCAAAGAGAGGAGAGCCCACAATCGTTCCCATACAAATCATGCTGGCAATGAAAGAAGCAGTATTCAGTTCGATCCTATGAACTTGTGTTAAGAAAAGATTTCCCCAAACCGCACTGATGATCATGAGAGGAAGGTTCATGAAGCAGATATAAAGCCCACAGCAAATATTGTGAAAGTTTAAAATCGAGCGCTTCACTCCTTGGAAAAAAGAGAGCGATTCGGTCTTTACTCTTTGCATTTTTTCTGGGGCATCTTTGACAAAAGTGAAGATAACAGCAAAAAGTCCCACTCCAATGAATGCATCGATGAGAAGGGCTAGTCTCCAACTAAAACGTTCGGCAAGGATAGAAAAAGGACGTTGAGCAATGATGCCTCCGAGCATTCCAATCGTAATCATTAAGCCAATCAAGAAAGCCTGGCGCTCTTTTGGAAACCAGCGAGAGATCAGCATAATACAACTGAGAAAACAAAAGGCATTTCCAATCCCTGAAAAGAAGTGACAAAGAGAAGCAAATCCTAAGGAGGTGGATTGAGAAAGACCTGCGGTGCCTATTAAACAAAAAAGGAGGGCAACTAGGATAACACGCCTTACAGAAAACCGATCGAGAATCATCCCTGCAGGAAGTAGAAAGATCACATCTGCCCAGAGATAGGTCGAGCAAAGCGTTGCAAACTCCGTTGCATTCAGCGATAGATCTTTAATAAGCATCGGTGACAAAGCATTCATAACATGGAGTTGAAGGAGTTCATAGGCAAAGAAAAGAGAGGCTGAGAAACAAACAATCCAGGGTAGGATCCGTGTTTTAAAGATTGTTTTTTCGCTTCGTGGATGGTTAATGGCTGACATGACTTCCTCCGGTTAATGCATATTTTTGGATAGATTCTACTCCGCCCATGTGATGTTCCATACAGACGGAATAATAACTTTCATTGCCTCCGATTTGAACTTGAGAACCTGTTTTAACAGGATTTCCTTGCTTGTCGATTCTCATATTCATTGTTGCTTTTTTTCCGCAGTGGCAAATTGTTTTAATCTCTACGAGTTCTTCAGCCCATGCAAGAAGATACTTGCTCCCTTCGAATGGCTCTCCTAAAAAGTCAGAGCGCAGACCATAACAAAGGGCTGCAATATTCAATCGTTTTGTGATCGTGATAATTTGTGCAACTTGAGCTTTTGTTAAGAAATGGGCTTCATCGATCAAAATGCAACGGAGATTACCCGTTATTTCAGTTTCTTTTTCGACACAATCAAAAAGATTAAAATTTTTATCAAACAAATTGGCTTCTTTCTTGAGACCGATACGTGAATAAATCGCAGGGTCTCCAAAACGATCGTCAAAATTGGGAGCGAAAAGGAGTGTTTCCATTCCACGCTCTTTGTAGTTGTAACTTGACTGGAGAAGGGTTGTGCTTTTTCCAGCATTCATTGCCGAATAATAAAAATAAGTCTTTGCCATCACTGATACCTTAAAGTTTTCTTTAAAATTACCCAAAACTGGGAAAAAATGCCACTTTTAAATTTCAGTTTGCAAGATTTTTTTTATAAAATGGCTCACGCCTCTTCGACTATAGATTTCGCCGTTCAAGAAAGTGTATCTTTGCCCTCTCCTAGCTGTAAGGCTGCTTCAATGGATTTAAATTTTGAAACAGGTTCGATCTGTGACTTACTGAAACACTCCCAGAGCATCTAACATTACAATGACAATGATCAATGGAGCGATATATTTCATACTAATTTCAAAATACCATCTAACATAGGGGTGGGTTTTAAAAAGCTTTTCAGCCCCTTCTTTAAGATGTGGAAAGGCTTTTTTGAAAGTCCAACGCCATCCCACAAGAATGACAGCAGCTAACCCTCCTAAAGGAATCAGGATATTGAGACATAAGAATAGAAGAAGATGGAAAAAGTTTTTTCCAAAAAAGGTAAAGTCTTTCCAGGGCCCGAAGGATAGAACGCATGGGAGAGCTACGATAAATACGGCAATTCCTGTTGTGAAAACAGCGCGAGGTCTTTTCCATTTCCATGTATCCATGAAATAGGCAATCAATGGTTCCATTGCTGATATTTGAGAAGTCAACGCTGCTAAAACAAGGAGGAGAAAGAAAAGGAGGCAAAGGAAATATCCACCCGAAATTTGGGAGAAAATAATAGGGAGCGTTTGAAACATTAAACTTTCTCCAGAAGAAGGAAGAAGACCTGCAGAGAAAACTACGGTAAAAATTGCTATTCCTGCTAAGAGAGAAACACAAATGCCAAAAAGGGTAATAGGTACACATGTTCCAGGAACATTTTCTTTTTTTCCTAAGTAGCTTCCATAAGTCACCATTGTCCCCTGTCCTAAGCTTAGTGAAAAAAAGGCTTGCCCCAGAGCAAGAAGGAGGGCTGTTGGTGTCATTTGTGACCAATCCGGTTTAAAAATAAATGCAAGCCCCTTTTCCCCTCCTGGCATTAAAAGTCCCTTGATCGCAAGAAAAAAGAGAACAAAAAGAAGGAGCGGCATCATGACCTTATTCCCTGCTTCAATTCCATTTTGCACCCCAGTATATAGAACAAGAAGTGCTATCAATAAAAAGGTAGCAAGTGAACCGATTCCCCAAAGTGGCGCTGCGCTAAAAGCACTAAAATGAGAAATGGCTGCCTGCGTTGAATCAAAGTGGGTTAATCCCCCAAAAACTGCCTGCAAAAAATAGCCGAGTGTCCAACCAGCAATGACTGAATAAAATGCGCTTACAAGAAAACCCGTTAGAATCGTCATTTTCCCAGCTCTTTGCCACCCCTTATGATGCCCTATCTTCTTAAATGAGCCGGAAGGGTTTAACTGCGCTTTGCGTCCGATTAAAATCTCAGAAATTAAAACAGGAAAACCTACGAGAAGAAGGCAAATTAAATAAAGAAGGACAAAGGTTGCTCCACCATTTTCTCCAACCACATAAGGGAAGCGCCAGATACTTCCGAGCCCTATGGCTGAGCCAACAGCAGCCCAGATGAAACCAAAGCGGGATTTCCACTGTTCACGATTTGCCTTAGCGAAAACGACCTCCTAGTCCTATGCACCGCCCTCTAGTCTAGCTGAGTTAAACTAAAAGGGCTAGGGGAAGTTGTTTTTTCTTTATCTCTGGAACAATGCGCCAGGCTCAACAAAATGATCATTTCCTCGCATAGAGGATCTATGATCACCAAGAACAAACCCTAAGGGTATTTTTAAGGGATTAGCTTAAAAAAACAGATCCCACTGAACGCATACAAAATTTCTAGATCCTGTTCAAAAATAGCTGTTGTCCAAAAGATAAATTTGGGCTAAAGTTCTTTCTTCCTAATTAAGTACCTGAGTTTAGATTTATTTCAATGCACTTTTCCTGGATTTAAAGCAAAATAAGTCTAAAATTCAGGTGAGTTAATCTACGGGAGTATTTGACGATGGATATAGACTCTGCAATTTTTGAAGCCCCTTATTATCATAAAATTGTGATCGATAAAAAAGGGCAGGCTTTAGCCCCTCTTCTCACATTTCGTGAGGGAATGATTACTTGTGTTCAAGAAAAATACCAGCAAGAAGAGTCTATAGCGAGTCATAGCGTTGAGCAGCCTCATCTTGCTTCTTTATGTTCGCAACTTTTGCCCTTACTGCACCAAGCTCACAAGTTACCTTAAAAAAACCGGAAAACAATCTCGATAAAAGATATTGGAAGTGACGGGAATGCGGCAGCAGAACTGGTTGAAATTGGAGGCAAGAGGCAAGTTCCTTGTCTAGTCATTAATGGAAAAGCGATGTATGAATCTTCCGCTATTCTTCATTGGTTACAGACTCATAAAAACCACTACTAGAGGAGCCGCTCCCAAATTAAATTTTTTATTTGATATTTTCAGTTTTTGAACAGATTTTTCCGCCTCTTAAAGGGTGGAATAAAAAAAAAATATCTTTCATTCGGGATAGGTTCATAGCCTCGTCAAATAAGCGCTAACGATTAAAAGAGAAGCGAGAATAGGCGGAGCCTGTGACATTCAAACCTATTCCCGTTTCTCAAAAATCCACCGGAGGAGGACAAAATCCATCCAGTGAAATCCCCCTTTTTGTCCTGGAACTCCTAAGTAACCTAAATGACCTCCATTTTCGGTGATGATAACGTCAACATTTTTCGGAAGACTCATCTGATCGAGTAAATGACAACCAACAATCGGATCATCTCGCGAAAAAAGAATGGAACAAGAGACAGCTATGTTATGAACCAAACGACAAGAACTACAGGCATTGTAATAGTCACGTACTTTATCATAGCCCGACTGTGGAGCGATATAAAATTCATTGAATTCAAGAAGTGTCATGTCAGATGGAATGTTAATCGGTGGTAGCTCATGAAAATTTTCATGACGATAAGCAACATCTTCTCTAAGAGCCGCCATAAAGTAACGTTCGTAAAAGTGATTTTTCGATAAATGGTTAACGGTCGACTCGATATGAATGGGGGGATTAACGGAAATAAGCTTATCAATGAACTGCCCTGCTTCTTTTCCTCTTTCTCCTCCCATTTTAAGGACAACATTTCCACCTAAGGAGTAACCAATCAGAGTAATCGGCGAGTGGGGTGCATCACGCTTGATTTCTTTGATCGCTTGCCAGACATCCTCACTTGACTCTGAATGATATATTTTCTTTGCATGCCCTCTTCCACTCCCGCACCCTCTTAGATTCACTCTAACGACCCGTACACCCTTTTTTAAAAGTTTCCGAGTCATTCTAACCATATAAGGCGAGCGGTGAGAACCACAGAGTCCATGAATAAGAACTACAGTTTTGTCATTATCTTTCCATCCCCTAGGTGTTGTAATTTCCATCACAAGTTTATCCCCATCAAAAAGATAAACAAATCGCTTTAGGGATGAGGGATTACTTCCAAATGAAAGAAAAGATCCGACAATCGTTTGCACATTACAACCTGTCCAAAATGGAAATGGTTTAAAAACAGGTTGCTCTGACATCTTTTCCCCCCAGAAAAGTAATTGGCATAGTTGGAGCGTGATGAAATTTATATCTCATTGACACTCCGTTACTTATATGTGTGTTAATCAAAACTGGTTCAATGGACCGAACCTGTTTCAAGACTTGGGATTTTCCAAAACGAGCGCTTGAGGTTTAGCCTCCTAAAAGCACAATGCACAGGAGTGTAAAAGTCAAGATATTGAAACAAGTCCGATATGTACTCATCGGTCCCCTACACCCATTTTACAAACGGCAAGGTTTTAAAAAAAGAGTTTTTGATTTTTTTTTCACAGATTAAGGGTAAATAAGTTAAGACAACGGAAGTGGAGTAGGAAAACACAAAACATTTAGTTCCAGAGTTTTAAAACATAGGCTTGCATTGGAGATGGCAAAAAAGAAGCGTAAAATTGTAGGAATTGCGCGTATGAATTTTAGAAAGTTTGCCATTACTTTTCTCAACAAAGCTAATCTTTTTTGTGATGATTTCCGTATCAAAAGGAAAAGAGAAATGGTCCCAAGTAGGCATCTGTAGGGAATTTTTTCTCTAACATGGCCTAGCCTCCTAAGATGGATGACTATTGAGTATTAGGTATATTTTTACTAGAGATTTTTGTGAAATCTTTCATTTAGAAAAGGTTTTCTTTCTTCATCAAAAAGTGCGTTTTTCCTATGATTTCATCTTTAAGAGTGGTCGTTTAAAGAAAGAGACCTTAGCTCAAAGAAGTTATCCAATACAGGAGGGAACTAGTATGCCTCAGCTCTTAGAACGTCTTGTCCTTGAATTTCCAGACAGTTCGAGGTCAACACTTAAAAAATGGGTTAAAGCCGGGCGTATCCAAGTGGATGGACAAAAAGCTTTAGAAGCCCATCTTGAAGTCAGTGAAACTGCTTCTATCCGTTTAATGGATAAGCAAAAGTTTCTTGGTCTGGATATTGAGGTTCTCTATGAGGACCGGGATCTTATCGTTGTGAATAAACCCGAAGGAGTTTTAAGCGTTGCAACGGCGTTTGAAACAGAAGAAACGGTTCATGGAATCTTGAAAAAAGAGTTTCGACGGGCTTTTCCTGTTCATCGCCTAGATCGTGAAACTTCAGGAGTCATGGTCATTGCTCTTACCGAAACTGCGCGCAAAGGGCTCAAAGAGCAATTTCATACCCACTCGATTCACCGAGACTACCGCGCGATCGTTCGCGGAAAAATAGAAGGCTCTGGGACCTGGAAGTGTCGCCTCCTTGAAGATGCCAACTACTTTGTCCGCCCCCACCCTAAGGGCGCTCTAGCGATTACTCATTATAGTGTATTGAATAATCGTGGGAAAACAACAGCTCTTCAATTGGTTTTAGAAACGGGCAAGAAAAACCAAATCCGTGCCCAATCATTGGCGGTGGGCTATCCGATTCTTGGGGATCGAAAATATGGGGACAGTACAGGTGGTCGTCTCCATCTTCACGCCTATGCTTTAGACTTTATTCATCCTGCGACTCACAAAAAAATGTCTTTTAAAGCTCCCGTTCCATTTGAAACTTAACATATCTTTTATCATACTAAAGTTATTCATATCGAAACTCTGAAGAGGTTACATCGAAGTTATGAAAAGGTTATATAGGGACAGATGGGATAAAAAGATTGCAGGTGTCTGCGGCGGAATTGGACAACATTTAGGAATAGATCCAACGCTCATCCGCCTTCTAGCGGTTTTTCTGTGTGTGATTACAGCCTTTCTTCCCCTTGTTGTTCTCTACATAATCGCCTGGATGTTGGTGCCCTTAGGCCCTTCCACCTATGTTGAATATGATTGTCGCCGCTTCTACCGCCTTGTGAAAGATCGAAAAATTGCTGGCATTTGTGGTGGGATGGCAGAAGCTTTTAAAATAGATCCTGTAATCGTCCGACTGATCACAATTATTGCTCTGGTTCCTACAGGTTTTTTCCCAATAATTCTTACCTATATTGTTGGGGTCATCATCATACCGGAAAAACCTGAAGATCAAGGTTCATCTGACTCAAATAATGGCTTTAGTTGAAAATGATTCGAAAATAAACGATTATATTAGAAATTTTCAAGGAAAGGCTATGAAGAAAACGATTCCAATTTTAATTGGAACTTTAATTGGTTTTAGTGGTTTTTATTTTTACACCCGCATAAGTAAGTCCAATCAACACAAATTTACCTTTCGTAGAGTCGCAAAAAATGTAGGATTTGAAAAATGGGTGAGCTTTAACCCAAAAGGGGAACAGTTTTCAGCTTCTTTCCCAAAGAAACCTAAAATAAGCAGTGGAACCCTGCCCATTCCTGGAAGCAATGGCTTTCTTCCCTATAAAGAATTTATGTGTGAAATGGAAAACGCCATTCTTTTTTCTGTGAGTTATACCACACTTCCAGATGCTTGGCTAAAGTACGGAAATAGCCTTATTTTAGGAGGCGCTTTAAAAGTCATGATGAAAGAACTAGGGAAAATTGAGCTTGTAGGGAAAGAATCAACGGCTTTCAAATCCTTTCCCGCTCTTGATTACGAGCATTACACTGCTAATAAAGAGGATCAAAGAGAAACCGCGGGAACTTTAATCTTAGTTGGAAATATGTTATACAAGGTTGAGATGACCTATCCTTTAGAACGTCATACCCAAATGCAAGATCACCTCGCAAACTTTATGACAAACTTTACCCCTAAGAGAGTCGAGGCTATTTCTTCTCAGCCCGAGAGTTCAACATCTGATACACCCCAATTGCCACAATAAACAAAGTAGCGGAGAGTAGAACAAGCACGGGATAACCAATTTTAGTGACATCCTGTTTCGCAACTTCAATGGTTAGAACAAGTCCTTCTAACGATAGCGCTGTGGCAATGATCATGGCAAACTTTGTTAAGGTTTTACGTGTTTCTTTTGGGGCTTTTTCAGTCTGTCCCTTTCGAATCACTTCTTCAAGCATGAGATATTTTCCGACATCAATCACAGCGATTGAGAAAACAATAAGTCCGACTTCATCGAGAATCTCATAGACTGTATACATGCCCGAAGTCATATCTCTAATAACTCCATAGACAGAAGAGATAAGAATACAAAAGGCTATGAGATAAAGGACGATGCATGCTGCAGTATAGCCCAAGTTAGAAAGGGTTACAATGGTCCGAACAGTGTGAGGCTTCATTGACGATTCCTTACTTAAAAGATAGATTCTTCTCTTCATAGAAAATGTTTCAACTAAATGCAAGTTGTTTTGACTTTTTTATTCATGTTCATCAGCAATTTTATGTTGTTACTAAATCAGTTCCAGTTGATGGAGATCTTTTCGCGTATAAGGATCAAGAGAATAAGCTTGAATAAGCCCTTTTCATAGACTGATTTTGGGGACAATAATGAGCTTTTTTATCTTCTTTGCGAAGCGCTCCAATCCAGAAGCGACATTAACAGTGTCACCAATGGCCTTATTCTATTTCTCATTTATTGCAAAGTTTATCTAGGTGAAGTTGCATATGAACTGCAGCAAGGAGCATGAAGTCTTTGAAGTTTATCCTCTAAGGGAACACCAAAATCGACCATCATTCCATCATCAATGAATTTTCTGTCATCTCATCTTCTTTGTTTCATCGACTCAGCTCCTTGTTTTCCTATCATTTTACTCCGAGTGTTCTTTTCTTGCTTTAATGGAGTAGTATATTTTGGTGCTAATCCGTTGCTCTGAATTAATGACTAACTAAAAGGATTTTACTTCGAATTTCTTCAAAAATAAGTCGTGAATCCTCTCTATAAATTATGAAAAGGGCTACTAGGGGCACTCATAAGCCCTAAGGCAATAAATGAATAGAATCACTTCGTGCGAAATTTCATTAGAATTTTTTCCCCTTCTAATGCGAACCGTAAGAGATGCATTTTTTCTTCAATTTATGAACCTATTCCCATTAAAATGAGATCAATGAGATCGACATCTACGGGTCATATTCATTTGATTTAAGAATGGTATTAAGAAAAATTTGCTTGCACTCCTTCATTTATTTGCATTATATGTCAGAGTAAAGATAAAAAACTAAAAACTATGGGGAAAAATGAAAATGAGCCTATTAAGAAGAATCTCAAGTATGATCGTATCTCTTCTTTTAACGTCATCTACAGCCTTCGCCGCTGTAGATATCGATTCTCGGGTCACGCAACTTGAAAACCAAATGGAGCGCATGCGCATCAAGACTCTTTACGATACACAAACAGCTGCTGCTCAAGTAGAAGGTAAGGGCTGGTCTTTAAGTTTTGATGTTTTTTACTGGCACACACACATTAGTGAAATAGAATTTGCTATAAATACGAAATCCAATCAAGACGAAACTTCTGTCGAATCTGTTCTTCAATCTCTCGACTTTAAATGGGATTGGGGCCTTAGAGTGGGTTTAGGATATAACTTTGAGCATGATGGTTGGGATTTTAAAGGACAATATACTCGGTACGATACTAACAGTAGTCGTTCTGTATCCAACGGTAGTTTTGTCATTACTAAACTACCATATCTGACACAACTTCGAGCAGCAGCCACGTTGTGTGCAAATGCTAAATCACAATACAACCTTGACTATAAGGTCCTTAATGTTGAACTAGGTCGCGTCTATTCCATGAGTAGAAAATTATCTTTTAGACCTTACTGGGGTTTGAAGACAGCATGGATTGATCAAACACAGATGAGTAGTTATTCTGGTATTAGTATGACTAGTACAAATTCTATGGATATTAAGGATGATTGTAAATTCTGGGGCTTAGGACCCTACTTAGGTCTCGATTCTAAGTGGCATTTGGGCTATGGTTTTAGCCTCTTTAATAACATTGCCGGTTCCCTCCTTATTGGATCCTTTGATTCAAAAAAGAAATTTTCTAGCGATAGCGGAAACACAGAAAATATCGCTGATAACTCCCAAGCACTCTCGCCAGCAGCGCAAATGCAAATCGGTCTTTGTTATGACAAAGGCATGCGCAACAATACACAACATATTGGTGTGAGACTTGGATTCGAAGGACAAAAGTGGTGGAAACAAAACAAAATGCTATCCGCAGGAGATTACAACTCAGTGTATGTAAATCAAGATGTAAACATGTACGGTCTTACTTTAGATATCCAATGGGACTTCTAAGATAATCCGTTGCAAATACGCTCCTAAAAAAGGTGAAATTTTATAAGCGCTTCGTCTTTTTTTTGGATCCATTTAGAAGGACCTTTTCTCATTGATTGACGTAACTTGCAAAAACTGAGATAAAAAATGAAAATAAGTCTATCAAGAAACATCTCCATAACCATTGTATCCCTGTTGATATCATCTACGGCCTTCGCAGCTATGGATATCGATTCTCGGGTCATACAACTTGAAAACCAGCAGCAAGTATGCGCTAAGACTCCTTACGGCACACAAACAGCTTTGCCTCGAACCGAAGGCTATAGCTGGTCCTTAAGTTTTGATGTCCTTTACTGGCACGCAAACATTAATGGAACAGAGTTTGCTGCTAAGGACGAAAAGAATAAAGTTACCATACCTATAAAAGCTCACGCTAAAGGGATCGACTTTAAATGGAACTGGGGCATTAGAATTGGTTTGGGATACAACTTTGCGCACGATAGTTGGGACTTTAGAGGGCAATACACTTGGTCCAATACCAGTGGTAGTCGTTCCGTAGCATCTGACCCTGAGGGTTTGATTAAACCTGTTATAGCATCACCATATATGATTACTGGTGCATTCGATCCTGATGAGTTATTCGAATATTGTCAAAGCGCTACATCACAACACAATTTTGGCTATAGGGCCATTGACCTTGAACTAGGTCGTGTCTATTCCATTAGTGGAACATTATCTCTTAGACCTCACTGGGGTTTGACGACAGCATGGATTCATCAAGAGCAGATGACTCGTTATACTGGTGGTTCACTTCTTAACACAAATAGTGTTTATGTTAAAAACGATTGTAAATTCTGGGGGTTAGGACCATGCTTAGGTCTTGATTCTAGGTGGCATTTAGGCTACGGCCTTAGCATCTTTAGTAACATTGCAAGCTCCCTCCTTGTTGGATCTTTTGCTATAGAACAGAAACAGTCCTATACTGGGATTGCAGAAAATAAAATCGAACTCAATGCTAACCCCCAAGCACTCTCGCCAACAACGCAAATGCAAATCGGTCTTTGCTATGACAAATGCATTCGCAACAACACACAACATATTGGTGTGGGACTTGGATTCGAAGTGCAACAGTGGTGGAGACAAAACCAGATGATAAATTCAGATGATGCGTCAGAATATAAAAATCAAAGCTTAAGCATGCACGGTCTTACTTTAGATATCCAATGGGACTTCTAAGATAATCCGTTGCAAATACACTCCTACAAAAAGCAAAGTTCTATAAGAGCTTCACCTTTTTTGTAGGCCCATGAGGTTTTATGACCTATGGAAATACGGGATGTGTTGCCTCTTTTTGGTTACACTCCACGACGCCTTATACCTCAAATTTTATCCTTTTCAGTGAAGGTAATTGACAAATAGCTCAAAGCCTCCATCTACAGACAGAGAAATAAGCAAGTTCCTAAGGAAGAATCAACGAAAGGGTGCGCGGGATATTTTGGGAAGCTTTTTCCAAAAAAAGAAGTCACAAAGAGAGTCATTTCTCTGCTAACAGCCTGCCTATATCGCGGAAGTAATCAGTTCGGGAGGAAAAATGTCTCGGTATTGCTTGAACTTTCATGTGCTGGGCTTTATACAACTTGGATCATTACGCGATTGTGATCTTATCGTCGAGGTAAACGGTCTGTATCGCATGGAGAAGTTCTACTCCCTCTTTTAAAGGCTTTTGGAAGGCCTTGCGCCCTGAGATGAGTCCCATGCCACCAGCACGTTTATTGATCACGGCAGTTTCTACTGCTGCTGCAAGATCATTCTCGCCTGAGGCTCCACCAGAATTGATGAGTCCTATCCGTCCCATATAGTTATTGATCACTTGGTAGCGGGTGAGATCAATGGGGTGATCTGAGCAGAGCTCGGTGTACATTTGATCAACCTGCTTACCAAAATTTAGATCTTTGAATCCGCCATTTCCCGCTGGAAGTTTTTGTTTGATGATATCGGCTTGGATCGTGACGCCAAGATGATTGGCCTGACCTGTTAGATCAGCAGCTGTATGGTAGTCTTGGTTGTCTGTTTTAAAGTTGGAGTTACGTAGATAACACCAAAGAATCGTCACCATTCCAAGCTCATGGGCCTTTTCGAAGGCCTCTGATACTTCAACGATTTGTCGATCACTTTCGGGAGATCCAAAGTAGATCGTTGCCCCGACTGCTTTACATCCCATTTCATAAGCTTGCTCAATCGATCCAAACTGGATTTGATCGTAGGTATTGGGATAGGTCAGAAGTTCGTTGTGATTGAATTTTAAAATAAAGGGAATCTTGTGTGCATATTTGCGCGCTAAAGAGCCAAGGACTCCCAGCGTTGAGGCAACACCGCTGCACCCTCCTTCAAGCGCCAGCTTAATGATATTTTCAGGATCAAAATAATCAGGATTCGGAGCAAAAGAAGCTCCAGCGGTATGCTCAATGCCTTGGTCAACAGGAAGAATGGAAAGATACCCTGTTCCCCCTAGTCGTCCAGCATTTAAGATTTCTTGTATGGTTTGGAGAACACGTGTTGGGCGATCTGAATCTGCAAAGATGCGATCCACCCAATCAGGTCCAGGAAGATGCAGTCTTTCTTTTCCTACAATTTTGCAGCGATGCCCTAAAAGATCTATAGCTTTTTCCCCTAGAAGTGATTCGATTCTTGAATGATCCATTGTACTTCTCCACTATCTTTGCACTCACTTATAATATAACCCAATCCACTCATTTTTTCACAAGAAGCTAACGAATGGTTTCGGAAAATCCTTAGTGGACTGTTACCTAGTTTCCTTTTATCGAGAGGGAAACACCTAGACTCTCTACTTAAGCTTCTATCACAAGTCAACCTTTACGTGCCTATGCAGCGAAATCGATCACTTATCCGGGATCGATAGAAAGAATAGAGTTTGACAATACGATCTATTTCCGGCAAAAATATAAGTTGTTATTTAATTTTGAGCAGGTCTAAAATTGACCTAAATTTGGCAGTAATGAATTAATGATCTGAATTTAGCAACGAGTTTATGAAGAAAAACTATTTAATTCGAAAGATTTTCATCCTTGCTGGATCATTGTTTGTTGTAGCTACAACGACTTTTCTCCTAATGCAAGCCGCTCCAGGCGACCCATTTATGGAGGAACAAAATGTTCCTGAGGAAATCATTAAAAATATGCATGCCCACTATGGGTTAGATCAACCCTGGTACATCCAGTATATAAAGTATCTAAAAGGGATCATTACTTGGAATCTAGGTCCTTCTTTTAAATATGAAGGGCGCACAGTGAATCACATTATCCGAGAAGGGCTCCCTATATCTGCTATCTTGGGCTTAGAAGCGATCATTCTTTCATTATTTACTGGAATTATTTTAGGAACAATCGCCGCCATCCACCGTTCAAGATGGCAATACCATTTAGCAACGATCGTTGCTGTCATTGGAATTTCTATTCCAAGCTTTGTTATGGCAACGTTTCTTCAATACATTTTTGCGATGAAACTCAATTTAGTTCCCGTTGCAAGATGGGGAAGTGTGGCTCATACAATTCTTCCGACTTTATCCTTAGCAGCACTTCCAACAGCATTTATTGCTCGCTTAACGCGGTCAAATATGTTAGAGGTGCTGGAACAGGATTATGTTCAAACCGCACTCTCAAAAGGACTCTCAACAAGACAGGTGGTGTTAAAGCATGTATTAAAAAATAGCCTTCTTCCTGTGGTTACTTATATTGGTCCGCTATGTAGCGCGATTCTAACAGGAAGTTTTATTATCGAAAAAATCTTTGGGATCCCCGGTCTTGGCAAATGGATGGTTACAAGTGTTACGAATCGTGACTATACTGTTATTATGGGCCTAACAATGTTCTATGGCTTTCTTTTAATGGTCTTTGTATTTCTAGTGGATCTATTATACACCCTTTTTGATCCAAGAATTCAGATCGGAAAACAAAGTCGTTGAAGTAAGGAACCCTATGAAAGAAAGTGAAATGTTTATCGATAAAGCGCCTCCTCTTGAAGAAGATATTTCGTCTCAAAGTATTTCCTACTGGAAAGATGCTTGGATGAGACTTCGCGCTAATCCCACAGCATTTACGAGTCTTTTTGTGTTAATCTTTCTGATTATCTGCGCAGTTATTATTCCTTTTGTGAGCACTTATACCTACTATGAGACTCACCTTCCTCTTAAAAATACACCACCTTGTAGCAGGTTTTGGTTTGGAACTGATGAGTTGGGACGAGATATTTTTACTCGTATTTGGTGGGGGGCACGCATTTCTCTTTTTGTGGGAATTACCGCAGCCACCATAGATATGGCTATTGGCGTTTTCTATGGAGCTTTTGCGGGCCTTGTCGGAGGAAAAATTGAAGAATTTATGATGCGCGTTTCAGACATCCTCTATTCACTTCCCTATCTCTTAATGGTTATTTTATTGATAGTGATCATGAGGCCGGGAATAACAACGATTATTATTGCCTTGACGATTTGCGGTTGGATCAATATGGCTCGGATCGTCAGGGGGCAAATTTTACAGATTAAACAAAATGACTATGTCGTTGCCGCCTATATGCTGGGTGCTAGCAGATGGCGGATTCTATTTCACCATTTGATTCCTAACTCTATCGGCTCAATTATTACGACGATGACCTTGACCATTCCAGCAGCTATTTTTACTGAAGCATTCTTAAGCTTTTTAGGGCTAGGTATTCAAGCTCCCATTGCAAGTTGGGGCACAATGGTAAGTGAAGGTCTTTCCGCTCTTCGCTATTACCCATGGCGTCTTTTTTTCCCAGCTACTTTCATCAGTGTTACAATGCTTGCTCTCAACCTTCTAGGAGATGGAATCCGAGATGCTTTTGACCCAAGGCTCCGCACATGACAGATATACTTGAAGTTGAGGATCTCCACACCTCCTTTTCAACCCTTTCGAAAAAAGTTGCAGCGGTACGTGGTGTTAGCTTCGATCTAAAACAAGGAGAGACTTTAGGCATTGTAGGTGAATCGGGCTGTGGTAAGTCTGTAATGGCTCGAAGTATTACCCGTCTGCTTCCCGCTATTTCTTCTAAAATCGACAAGGGGCGCATTTTGTATCGGGGCGAAGACCTCATTCTAAAAAGTGAACGTGAGCTGCGTAAGATTCGAGGAAAAGAGATTGGGATGATCTTTCAGGACCCGATGACATCCTTGAATCCTACAATGCGTATTGGAGATCAAATCATTGAGGGCTACGGTCTTCACTACCCTAAAGTCACAAAAAAAGAAAGGAAGGGACACGCACTTGATCTATTAAAACGTGTAGGAGTATCTGAAGCTGGATCGCGCCTTAAACAGTATCCACATGAGCTCAGCGGTGGGATGCGTCAACGTGTCATGATTGCTATTGCGATCATTTCCTCGCCTAGTATTTTAATAGCCGATGAACCCACAACAGCTCTTGACGTCACCATCCAAGCTCAAATCCTTGAGTTAATCAAAGAAATTCAAGAAAAAGATGGAATGAGCATCATGCTTATTACCCATGACTTAAGTATTGTTTCTGGCTTTTGCGACCGCGTAGTTGTCATGTATGCAGGTCAAATTGTTGAAAGCGCATCTGTTGAAAAGTTATTCTCTGCGCCAAAACATCCTTATACACACCAACTTCTTAGCTCCATTCCTCGCCTAGACCTTCCTTCCAAAAGAAAACTTCATTCAATTCATGGCTCTCCTCCTGATCTATCGATGAAGATTAAAGGCTGCGCTTTTGCAAAGCGTTGCCCACATGCTATGAACGTCTGCTACGATAGAAAGCCTCAAAATTATCGCGTTGCTGACAATCATCATGCAGCTTGTTGGCTATTCGATCCTCGCATGGAAAAGCAGGAACAAACGCGATGAATACTCCCCTGGTCCAGATTAAAAATCTAAAAAAGTACTTTTCTTATACGGGGCAAATGCTCCGAGCCGTGGACAATGTCTCGTTTGATATTTTTCCCCAAGAAACTCTGGGACTTGTTGGAGAGTCTGGTTGTGGGAAGACAGCTTTAGCACGCACTCTGACGCGTCTTCACGAACCCACAAGTGGAGCTATCCTTTTCAAGGGAGAAAACATTCTACATTTTCATGGAAAAGCGATTAAATCGTTGCGCCGCGATATGCAATATATTTTTCAAGATCCTTATGCCTCTTTAAATCCTCGGATGACTGCGGGAGAAATCATTGCTGAGCCCTTAAATATTCATAAAGTTTCGAACAAACCTGATCGAGAAAAACGTGTCCAACAGCTACTTGAACTTGTGGGCCTGCGTCCAGAGTATATCAATCGTTTTCCTCACGAATTTAGCGGAGGACAACGGCAAAGGATCGGAATTGCAAGGGCACTCGCTCTTAATCCTCGCTTTATCGTTTGTGATGAACCGATTGCGGCGCTTGACGTTTGTATTCAAGCCCAAATTGTGAACCTCCTTAAACACTTGCAAGAAGAATTGGGCCTCACCTACCTCTTCATTTCTCACGACCTTGCAATGGTAAAGTATTTATCAACGCGCGTGGCTGTTATGTATCTTGGTCATCTAATGGAACTTGCCCCCAGTCACGACCTTTATGAAAGCCCCCTCCATCCATACACTCAAGGTCTTTTTTCAGCCATTCCTATTCCAGATCCACATGTCGAAAAGAAACGGAAACGTATCCTCATCACCGGAGAGGTGCCAAGTCCCATCAATCCACCCAAAGGATGCGTTTTTTGTACGCGTTGTCCTAAAGTGCAGAAAATTTGCTTTGAAAAACGGCCAAAATTAAGGGAAATTGCGCCAGGACGTCAAGCCGCCTGCCACCTGGTTAATCCTTAGACTCTTGTCCTTCTGCTAAAAAACGCGTCGATAAGTAAAGAAGAGGAGCTTGAGAAACGCAAGCAAGATCCGATTTTCCGAATGGCTCTTGAAAGACTAGATAGGTCTCTAGTCTGATCCAGAAATAAGAAAAGCCTCCAAAGAAAGCATCAATGAGCAGCGCAATCTCACAGCGATCAAACAAGCTAGTGTCAAAGAAGGGCATGGAGCCGGCTTAGGAAAAGGGCGAGAGGAAGGACGTAAAGAGGGACAAAAAGAAGAGCAATGGAAAATTGCCCACGCACTTATAAAGCAAAACCGCCCCATTAAAAACATGTCCGAAGCAACGGGCCTTAAGCGAAAAAGAACTAGAAGACATGCGGAAATTTTAGCTTTTGGAGTGAAATTTTTGTAAACTCTCAAGAACATCTTTAGTATACAGATCAGCAGCCATTATCCAATCCTCGAATTTCTTGTGGGGCACCTGTTAGATCCTTATAGCTAGTTTTATCAAGACACACTGCCCATCTACACCCATTTGATCAGCACTTAATAGATCAGCTTTTAACATGAAAAACGCGCAAACGGGTGGAATCGCGTAGTTGGCAAGCTCTAGGTTAGCAGCGTTTTTCAAAAACTTTTTAAGTGGGGAGAAACATTTCGACATATCATCAACTCCTACAACACCGCCCAAGGCGTTTCCAAAGGGCAGGGCCACCTTCGAAGTTTCTACTGTAACCTCTCAAGAGCTTCTGTAGCCCTTAGATAACCCTGATTAGCAGCAAGGGTGTAGTAATCGACAGCTTTCTCATGGTCTTTTGGCACTCCTTTGCCATACTCGTGGCAAAGTCCTAGAGTAAACTGCGCCTTCACATGACCCTGATCAGCAGCAAGGGTGTAATAATGGACAGCTTTTTTATAGTTTTGTGGAACACCTTCTCCATGATGATAGAAAAATCCCAATTTAAACTGCGCCTGTGCATAACCTTGATCAGCAGCGAGTTTGTAATACTGGACAGCAAGTGTGTAGTAATGGACAGCTTTCTGGTAATCTTTCAGGACTTCTTTGTCATGCAAGGAATAACTTCCCGATTGACACTGTTCTATTGTATCACCCTGGTCAGCACTTAGTAGATCAGCTTTTAACATGAAAAGCGCACAAACGGGTGGAATCGCATAGTTGACAAGCGCTAGGTTAAAGGCCCCTTTCGAAAACTTTTTAAATAAGAAGAACGACTTTGACATATCACCAACTTTTGTTTAATCGTACTAGATATATATATGTTCTTGCGCTTTTTTTTTAACAAGAAGAATCATCACTCAATATCTTGTAAAACTCGTAGCACTCTCAATCTCTTAAAGGAAATAAGCTTCTAAACTGGTGTATGAAAATGACCTGTTGCTTGCGCAACACCCACAAGAGGCTGGCTACTTCCCAGGCAAATATTTGGACAACTTTGGCCTATGCCCAGGCTACCACTTCTTCCGCGAAGGATACGTGCTATTTTTCGGAGCAACTCCTTTGTATCAGAAGCTAGTGAAAACATATGCAACGCTCCGATCCTGCAAAGCAACGGTTTGACACATCCTTTCTTCTAAGATGCTTCCAAATCTGTTCAAAGAGACCAAGCTCAAAGGAGGCAGCTGGAAGTGGAAACAAAATGAGGTTCTTAAAATTTTTAAGCTTTTTTGTCGTGTGCCATTCTGCTCTTTCTAAAACAGTCACCCCATGTTTCCCTTCAAGAATTTGTTGCACAATATCCTCTAAATTGCTCGTATCAAAGAAAGGAAGAATGAGCAAGCCCTTTCGTAGTTGATCGGTTTTATCAACGATAACTATGGAAGATCTGTAAGTTTTTAGCCCTAAATGGCATCATTTGCGCAAGCTAGAAGGAAAAATCAATGCAACGATGGGACAGTCATTGCTAGGACCTGTTTTGGAAGCTCAAAAAAGACATTTTCTTCCGTGTATTTTACTTCTCTTGTTTCAGTCACCCCAAGAGTTCTAAGATGCGCAATACACTTTTGAACAGTAGATTCAGGTGTAGAAGCACCAGCAGTAAGGCCAATCGCTTTTACCCCTTCGAACCAAGCAGGATCGATTTCATCGGGACTATTGATCAAATGCCCAGGAACACCTCTCTTACGTGCCACTTCACAAAGACGATTAGAATTGGAGCTTGTGGGATCACCGACAACAAGGACCACATCGACCGAATGGGTGATTTCTCGCAGGGCTAACTGTCGATGAGTTGTTGCATAACAGATCGAAGAACTTGGCAACGTTTCAATCAGAGGGTACTTTTCCTTAATCGCAGCGGCGATTTCTTTCACATCGTCGAGGCTCAAAGTCGTCTGAGTCGTGTAGAAAAGGCGTTGCTCTTGAGGGAAAGTGAGTTTTTCAACATCCTCAATGGACTCAATAATGGTTGTATCGTCTGGAGCTTCTCCAGCAGTCCCCATCACTTCGACATGCTTTTTATGACCAATAAGAAGGATGTGATATCCTTTTTTTGCATAACGTTTAGCCGCTGAGTGGACCCGAATCACAAGTCCGCAAGAAGCATCGATTTCGATGAGTTTTCTTTTCTTGGCATGTTCGCGAACAGAAGGTGGAATTCCATGAGCAGAATAAATAATGCGGGAACCTTCAGGGACTTCTTCTAAGTCTTCGATAAAAATTGCTCCTTTTTTCTCTAAGTCTTGTACGACGTGGTGGTTGTGCACAATTTGGTGCTTGACGTAAATAGGAGCGCCCCAAGCCTGCAGTGCCCGCTCAACAGTTTCAATCGCACGAACAACGCCGGCACAAAATCCTCTAGGTTTTGAAAGCAATAGTTTCATATATCGGATGATAAAAGAGTTAAGAAGAATGAGCAACAAAAAAGTACTTCGTAATCCCCTTGTAAGTAGTCGCCACCCAACCCCAGACAGGTTCAAAGCTTGCTTTTCTCCAAAATAGGGATCGGGAATGTCTTCATCCTTAGGATTTTCCGAAAAGTGAGAAGCAACAAAATTTTACTTTGGTACCCTTTTATACGTTCTAAGGGATGGACTGCAGTGGAGCCGTGGCTCAAGGTCAGATAGAGAGCCACTTGGAAATTCGTTATGGAACAATCAATAGAAAAATCTTTGCAAGAAGCATGCCTATTCGGGAACGATGATGCTTCCTACGCTACAAAAAAAAAGGAGCTTGGTTCATGAGTCACATTTCAACACGATAATGTGACCTAATATTTTAAGAATTATAAAAAATTATTTGGAAAATATAGTAAAATAGAATATGTGTGAATTTGAATGATTAATATTTATTTAACCTGGTTCTATTGAGGAGAAAAAATGAAAAATATTCCTAAAACTGAAAAACATAGACTTTGCCCAAAGTGCTTAGCACTGTCATTTGGAGTTGTTTGGGGTGTTGCCGTTCTTTTAACAGGATGGATTGCTATGACTGGGTGGGGATCTCAGTTTGTCGATGTATTATCTTCACTTTACACTGGCTACGGCGCTTCTTTCATTGGCGGGGTCGTTGGCGGAATTTGGGCTTTCTTCATTGGCGCTATCCTAGGATGTGGTGTCGGATTGATTCATAATAAAATTATGGGCCGGTAAGTCTTATGGCAAAGAGAAATGAG
>JASJDV010000013.1 GCA_030064985.1 Simkaniaceae bacterium
CCAACAGAAGCTCCAATGCCTCCGCTTCCTAATGCTATACCTCCTCCGATCACGGCTTCTGCAGCGCCCCCAAAGGCCTGTAGTCCTCCTTGGAAACGTGGATTGTTCCAAGTAAAGCTCTTTTTGTCGAGGACTCTGGTAACACAATCTCTATGAATGTCATATATGCAACAATGCTCTTTCATTACGCAGTTGTTCTGAATCGCATTTTGGTATGCATCTCAAATTTGTCTACAAGTACAATTTTAAAAATTGATCAACTCCATTTACATATCTTCACATGATTAATAAGTCCATTTTCTGAACACTGCTTATCATCAGACAATTCATCTCCACCCCAACTTTTTGTCATTAAATGAATATGATCATGGTTGTTTTTATTCATGAGGGAATCGATGACATCTTTTAATTTTTCTAATCCTTTTTCACTTCCATGAATCTCTAGAACTTCATTATCAGAATCCCATTCAAAAGTTAATCAATTGTTAGATTTATTCGAACCCATATAAAGATTTTCCTATAAAAAAGCGTTGTTTTTCTATTCCATTCATTGGAATATTATAGTGCACATCCACATGCGGAAGTTCAGTAATCCCACCTTTGTACGTTTTTCCAGCGTAATCTAAGTAGTACTTCCTATTCGTAGTAGGTGAAAAATAAGAACCCTTGCCATGAAGAGGATTAGGTCCCTTTGTAGTGAAGCCTTTAAAATCTCGTTGAGTAGAGATAGAGCTAAAGGCTAATTGCTATGAAGCCCTCACACAAAAAAAGCCGGAGAGTGCTTCTGGCAAAAGAGGGCATCCTAAAGGCTGCTACATTCCTGTCCTGACCTGGTTCAGACGACTTTATTCCAGGAGTTCCCCGGCGGAGGCAATTCTATCAGACGGAGAGAATTTTTGCTAGGTGTTTTCCTGTAAGGGATGAGGGACATCTGGAGAGCTTCTCAGGGGTTCCTGTAGCGACAATTTCTCCGCCGTAGCCGCCAGCTCCTGGGCCAAGGTCAATGAGGTGGTCGGCAGCTGCTAGGATATCGAGGTTATGTTCGATAACAACGACAGTATTTCCTTTATCAACGAGGGCATTGAAGATGGGCAGGAGTTTTGCCAGATCGTCAGGGTGAAGTCCAATGGTGGGTTCATCAAAAAGGTAGAGGGTTTTTCCTGTGCTCCGTTTAGAAAGTTCTCGAGCCAGACGCATCCGTCCCCCTTCACCACCAGATAGAGATTGGATTTCTTGCCCGAGAGTCAAGTAGCCCAGTCCAACAGAGATCAAGGTATCAAGAATGTTGTGCAGTTTAGGAATAGGAGGAAGGAATATTTTCGCTTCTTCTACGGTCAGACTTAAGAGTTGCCCGAGGTTTTTCCCTTTGTAGGTCACCTTTAAGCTGAGAGGTTTCAAACGGTGTCCGTTGCAAGCATCGCATGTAACGCGCAATGAAGGGAGGAATTGGAGGCGGATGGTTTTGAACCCAAGGCCCCAACAACTCATACACATTCCTTTAAGATGATTGTAACTAAAGTGTTTTGGTTTGAGCCCGCGTGCGCCAGCTTCAGGAAGTAAGGCAAAGAAGTGGCGCAAGGGGGCATTCATTTCAGAATAGGTGCTGACATCGGCGCGGATAGTTGTTCCAATAGGATTTTGATCGGTTGCGATGAGTTTATTAAAAGTAGAGAGTCCTTTGATGCTCGCGCCATCGAGGGTGATTTCGTCAGCATCAGAACGCGTGGCAAGATGGGATTGCACCCCTCGTTTGAGAAGAGCATTGATCAGTGTGGACTTTCCGGATCCAGAAACCCCTGTAACACAGGTGAATGCTTGAGTGGGGATTTTAGCTGTAATGTTTTTCAGGTTATGTTTTTTTGCTTTTGCAATGGTGAGAAACCTTTTTGAAGCACGCCGTTTTTGAGGGACAGGGAGTTTTTTCTTGCCGCTTAGGTAAGCCCCAGTCAAGGAATTTTTGTCTTTCTTGATTTGGGCAAGGGTTCCTTGGGCGGTAAGCTTTCCCCCCAAACGTCCCGCTTTGGGTCCAAAGTCAAAGAGATAGTCTGCAATTTGAAGGGTGAGCGGATCATGTTCTACCATCAATAGGGTGTTGCCTAAATCGCGGAGATGTTTAAGCGCCTCATTGAGTCTTTCATTGTTATGGGGATGGAGACCAATGGTGGGTTCATCTAAGACGTAGAGACAGCCTGTGAGTCCACTTCCAAGTTGCCTGGCGAGATGAATCCGTTGCGTTTCCCCTCCACTTAAGGTAGGAGCGCTGCGAGATAAAGAGAGGTATTCGAGGCCAATGTTGTTTAAAAAGCTAAGGCGGTTGATCAGTTGATCGTGCACGTCTTGGAGGTGTTTTGTAGAGGGAAGTTTTTTCGCAAATGCTAGAGCTTTTGAAAGGGGAAGGTGACAAAATTCTCCAATCGTTTTTCCTTCGAGTTTAACGCCTCTTGCAAGAGGGTTTAACCGGTCTCCTTGGCAGCTGATGCAAGGAGAGGTTTCCAGAAGGTGTTGAATCGTTTCTCGTTGCTGTTTTTTGCCTGTTTTTGCAATTTTGGAAAAGGCTTGGTTAATGCCAACCCAAGTCAATTCCATTCCCTCAAATTTAAAGGAAGTTTTCGAACCATTGAGGATGAGTTGAAGTTGTTGGACAGGGAGCTTATAAAGGGGAGTGTCGGGATCGATTTTTTCTTTTTCTAAAAAGGCAAGAAAAATGTCCTCAGCAGTCTGCGTGGCTTCTTCTTTCCATAGTTTAGATATGAGGGCATAGGGGGAAAGGGTCATGATTTTCTGATGGTGCAATACATTAGCGCCCCATTGAAATCCGAGTCCTAAACAGTCGGGACACATCCCTTGTTCGGCATTGAAAGAAAAGGTGTGGGGCGTGAGTGGGGGATAGGTTTTGCCTGTACTAGGAACCGCAAAAGCGAGGTTAAAGAGGAGGTCTTTATCGGGCGTAGCAACAGTGAACGGCTCTTTAGTGATCAGGCTAGCTTGTTCTATAGCTTCAAAAAGGCGTTTTTCCATTCCGGGACGGATAGCTAGACGATCAATGACAAGGAAAAGGGCGTTTTTTCGATGGGGATTGTAGGGAATCTCATCGTCTAATTCATAGTACTCTCCATTGAGACGTAGTCGAATAAATCCTTGGTGCGTGAGCGCTTCTTTGATTTCTTCGATCGATTGCCCCCGTCCGATTTTTATAGGGGTCAAAATATGGAGGCGGGTTTTTTCGGGGAGCTTCATTAAATGACGAGCAACATATTCTTTACTAATCGATTCAATTTTTTCGCCGGTTTCAGGGCAATAAGCGATTCCGCTATGAGCATAAAGGAGGCGGAGAAAATCATAGATTTCTGTCATCGTTCCAATCGTTGAGCGGGGATTACCGGCGTGGCGCTTTTGCTCAATTGCAATGGCTGGAGAAAGACCATCGATTTCTTCCACTTTTGGCTTTGACATTTGCTTAACAAACTGACGGGCATACGAAGAGAGGGATTCGATGTAGCGCCTCTGTCCTTCAGCATAGATCGTATCAAAAGCAAAAGAACTTTTCCCAGATCCAGAGGGGCCACTGCAAACAGAGATCTTTCCTCGAGGGATTTCAAGGTCGATTCCTTTTAAGTTGTTTTGCGCGCAACCTTTCGCATGGATTGTCGTTAACGGTTTAGCTCTAGGAGCATGAGGATGGCTTTTCGGTTTTTCACGGGGCAGGAGAGCATGACCTGTCGGAGAATTTTTCCGTGCGATTTGCTCAGGGGTTCCGGTGGCTAGGATTTTACCCCCTTCTTTTCCTCCCTCGGGGCCGAGATCGATAATCCAGTCGGTTGTTTGGATTAAATCGGTATTGTGTTCAATGACAAGGACGGTATTTCCAGCATCGACAAGGTGCTCAAGAATTGCAATGAGTTTTCGGATATCATGAAAGTGGAGCCCCGTTGTGGGTTCATCGAGAATATAAAGGGTTTTTCCTGTTGCAGGGCGGATCATTTCTCGGGCTAGTTTAATCCGTTGAGCCTCTCCACCCGATAGAGTAGTGGAGGACTGTCCTAAAGTGATGTAGTCCATACCGACTTGTTTCAGCAGGGAGAGTTTATGATAGATTTGGGGAATGGCTTCAAAAAACTTGAGGGCTGTTTCAACAGTCATTTCCAAAACATCATGGATGTTTTTTCTTTTATAGGTGATGGACAGCGTTTTGGGATCAAACCGTTTTCCTTCGCACAAAAAGCACGTGGTCCAAACATCATCCATGAAGTCCATGTCGAGGCGGATTTGACCCATGCCTCCACACTCTGCGCAGGACCCTTCTTTGACATTGAAACTAAAGCGACCCGGTTTGAATCCGGCAGCTTGGCTTTCAGGAAGTTTTGTAAAAAGATCTCGGATATCATCAAAGACTTTGATGTAGGTGCTGGGGTTAGAACGGGGAGTCCGTCCAATAGGTGTTTGATCGATCGCGATGACTTTATCGAGGTGCTCAATCCCATGAATCGCTTTATGTTTTCCGACGCGGTGTTCTGCGCGATGGAGCTTGTTGGCGAGGGCAGGATAAAGAATGTCGGTGATTAAAGAAGACTTTCCTGAGCCCGATACCCCTGTTACAGCAACAAAAACTCCGAGGGGAATGGCAACGGTGACTTTTTTCAAGTTGTGGTGCTCTGCCCCTTCAATTTTTAAGTGGTGTCCTCGTTTTTTTCGTCGTTTTTTGGGGATAGGAATTTTTTCTGTGCCCCTTAAATAGGCTCCTGTTATCGAACGGGGCGCTTTTTCAAGGTCATCGATGGTGCCAGCAGCAACAGTTTCTCCACCTTGGGAGCCTGCCCCAGGTCCAATATCGACAATAAAATCTGCCGCTTCCATAGTCTCTTTATCATGCTCAACGATGATGATCGTATTTCCCCGGTCGCGGAGGCGCTTTAATGTTTTAATCAGCTTTGTATTATCGCGTGGATGAAGACCGATCGATGGCTCATCTAAAATATAAGTTGTTCCGACTAGACCACACCCAATTTGAGACGCAAGGCGGACTCTTTGAGCTTCTCCTCCAGAAAGGGTGGGGGCCGTTCGGCCTAAAGTTAAGTAATAGAGGCCAACATTCAGGAGAAATTCCAAGCGGGCTTTAATCTCCAGGATCAAGTCATGACCAATCCTCTCTCCAAAAGAAGACAGTTTAAGCGTCTGGAAGAAAGATTGAAGCTCTTCAATAGTCATTGAGGTGAGCTCTCCGATGGTTTGCCCTCCTAATTTCGTCGCAGCAGGGTAAGGTTTGATGCGGGAACCTTGACAATCGGGGCAAAGGGTTTGGTGCAAAAGCTTTTCCATCTTTGTTCGATAAAGGGCGCTTTTTGCTTCGTAGTAGCGTTTCTTTGCTTCAGCAAGAACACCTCTCCACTTGATATACTCGATCCAGCTCCCCTTTTTATGGGGATGGACAAAAATCATCTTTGTCCATTTTTTTTTGTTTCCATAAAGGTACTGTTTTTGGGCACTCTTTGAGAGGTCTTTCCAAGGAGTTTTTACATCAAAACCGTAGAGATCAGCGATGTTATTATAAATGTTTCCCCATTTGACGGTCTGATAGGAACTAGCAACTAAGCAACAATCTTCGCTAATACTTTTGTCGGGGTCGATAATTTTATCGAGATCAAAATCTTGGGTGACCCCCAAGCCTTCGCAAGTTGGGCACATTCCTTTCGGATGGTTGAAAGAGAAATCGTGAGGCTCGAGGGGTTCATAAGAGAGTTTGGATTTTTTTGCGTACGCATGTTGAGAGAAAAGGATCTCTTCTTTGGTTGTTTTATTGAGGACCGTCATTACTCCCTCTCCAAGCTCCAAGGCTTGGGTCACGGCTTCTGTGATCCGCGTTTTTTCTTCTTCTTTTAAAATGATACGGTCAACCACTAAGTCGATAGCATGCGCTACGGTTTTATCAACTTCTATTTCCTCTGCAAGATCAATGATTTCCTCATCGAGGCGAACCCGCATAAACCCTTTCCGCGTGAGTTCTTCAAAAAGCTCTTTAAATTCCCCTTTTTTTCCTTGGACGTGAGGAGCTAGAAAAATAAGCTGAGAGTTTTCTTCAAAATGATGAATCGTTGAAAGGATCCGCTCCATACTTTGTGGTTCTATTTTTTCCCCGCTCACGGGACAGTGAGGAGTGCCGACCCGTGCAAAAAGAACGCGTACATAATCGTAGATCCCTGTAATGGTTCCTACAGTGGAGCGGGGATTGCGTCCGGCGGTTTTTTGCTCGATAGCAATTGTAGGGGAGATCCCTTCAATCAGGTCAGCATCGGGTTTGACAAGATTTCCCACGTAACGACGGGCATAGTTTGATAACGATTCGATGTAGCGCCGTTGTCCTTCAACATAAATCGTATCAAAGGCAAGGGAAGATTTTCCAGACCCTGAAACTCCTGTGAAAACAATAAAGGTTCCTGGGTCAAGTTGAAGATTGACCCCCTTCAAGTTATGGACTCGAACATTTTTAAGATGGATGGATTGTTTTTCCATGACCCTACTTTCGCCGGGGAACTTTTTGATTTCAATGAGTCATATAGTATATCCGAGACTTATGGGGCATTCAATAAAAAATGAGTAGGTGGATTGAAAAAGTTATTCAGAACCTATCCCGATCATCAATTTTATTGAGGTTCTTAGTCACTCTTCCCATCCTCGCTGCGTTCTCTCTGGTGAAATAAAAAATGAATGTGTATAAATGACATTGTGCGCACACGAACGAAAATCATTTGTACCTTGGGGCCTGCAACGAATAGCTATGAAAAGATCGTGCAGCTCATCGATGCTGGGATGAATGTGGCTCGGATTAATATGAGTCATGGTTCCTATGAAGATCACAAAAAAACTATTGATCATCTGAAGAAAGGCCGTCAGGAAAAAAGGATTCCTCTTGCCATCATGCTTGATACGAAGGGCCCCGAAATGCGTGTCGGGATTCTCGATACGCCACGCGCCCTTGAAAAAGGAGAGATGCTAACGATTGCAAAATCTCCGGAAGGAGGCGAGATTACGATAGAGCCTTTTCAGGTGATACAAGATGTAAAAGTTGGGGAAAAAATCCTCTTTGATGATGGCTATATCACGGCGCAGGTTGTTCAAACCGAAAAAAATCATCTGGTCGTCGAAATTCAAAACTCAGGAATTCTGAAGTCCCAAAAAGGGGTCAACGTCCCCAACGCAGAGTTAGACCTTCCTGCGGTGACTGAAAGAGATAGCGCAGATATTGCGTTTGGCTGCAAAAACGGTATCGATCTTTTAGCGGCTTCATTCATTCGAAATGCGGAGCACATTTATACGATCAAAGAAATTTTAAAGAGAAATCAAGCCAGCCACGTCCTTGTGATTGCTAAAATTGAAAATGCTCTCGGAGTAAAAAATTTTGATAGCATCCTGCAAGCTGCAGATGGAATCATGGTGGCAAGAGGAGATTTAGGGGTAGAACTTCCTGTGACTCAAGTTCCCAAATTGCAAAAAGTGATGATACGAAAGTGCTATCAGTCTTTCAAACCTGTGATCACAGCAACACAAATGCTAGAATCGATGATTTCAAATCCCCGTCCCACGCGCGCTGAAGTATCTGATGTTGCCAACGCCATTTATGATAGCACTTCCGCAGTGATGCTCTCTGGAGAAACAGCTATCGGAAAATATCCGATTGAAACCGTCAAGTTGATGAAAAGTACGATCATAGAAGCGGAAAAAGACTTTGATTATGAAGGGTTTTTCTACAAAGATGCTACCGATCATGTTTTTCACGATATTTCGTCTTCTGTTGCATTAGCTGCAGTCAAAACAGCTTATAGTGCCTCTGGAAAAGCGTTGATTGCCCTGACAGCAAGAGGGTTTACAGCAAAATTAATGGGACGTTTTCGTCCTAGAATGCCGATCATTGCTGTGACTCCTGATGAGAAAACCTATCATCAATTGGCATTTGTGTGGGGGGCGGTTCCTATCTATGAAAAGGTAAAAAATGTGAATGAGGGAGTTCAAAAAGCGAGCTGTTATATCTTAACCCATCAGCTTGTTCGGTATGGAGATCTCATTGTGATCACTTCGGGAACGCCGTTTGGTGTTTCGGGAACGACGAATATGATGGTTGTCGATACTATTGGAGCTGTTCTAGTCCGCGGTTGTCCTAGCAAGGGCAAGCAAGTATCGGGGAACGTGGCGTTTTTCCTCAGTTTTGATCCCGAGGCAACCTATGATGTAAAAAATAAAATTGTCGTTATGTCTCATTGCGTCGAAGACTACCGCCCTTATCTTAAAGAAGCCTTAGGCCTGGTCTTGCAAAATTATCCAGATGACTCTTATTCTGAAGAACTTGTGAAAGAATTTGCTCGCAGTTTCAAGGTGCCTTATCTTGTTAGAGCCGATGCAGCTTGCATCATCCTCAAAAAAGACCAACGGGTCACTCTAGATCCTGCTAAAGGGCTTATTTTTGATGGGATTATTGACTCAGAGCAAGAAATGATTCATCAAGTTTGTCGAAAAATCAAAGGCTCTAGGCTAGCAAATTCCTGATTTTTTCATAATTTTTAAAGCTCCCTGTTCGATGTTTTCATGTCTATGGTTGAACCTAAATTCACATTCTTTTAGATGAAAAAGAAACTTCTCATTTATCAGACCCTTAAATTTTGCAAACCTCCTAGCAAAGCCCTCCAAAGACTCTATTCCATTCACATGCAATTTTTTACGAGCAAATGCGTATCTTCGAGTGATAAAACCTACAATACTCATATCCATTTAAAAAAGGGTGTTCTTTCTATAAGCTTTTCTATCTCCCCCCCCCCCCTTTAGAATTGGTTTGTTTCTTTTCGACTACAGCTCCTGAAGTTTTTCTTCTCATAGCAACTCTTCTTCGGTTTTTTTTAACTCGAGAGTCAAGCCTCCTACAATAGCTTTTAACTTCTGGTTTTCAGATTTTAATCGCTCTTTTTTCTAGGTGGCTTTTTTCGCTTCAAAGGGCTTATCGAGGTTGGACAGAAACTGCTTTCTATCGATAATACTGCGTTTGACTCATCGAGTACTCATTACATATTTCTGCCACTTTGCGTCCTTACGCTTGAGCAAACTAAGAATGGATCAACGCGATAGGTTTTTCCAGTAAGCTTTGCAGTTCAAGCCCTCAAATCCCTCTTTGAAATGGAGGAACTTCCAAAAGATCAAAAACCAAAAAGAGCGTAAAAATTCAAAACTTGCAGCACTACGTCATGGTGCTTACACCTAAGAAGCTTTTTCTATCCACGAGGAGCCAATGGATTTTGTCCGAAAAAGCGAAAATGTTCTCACAAATCTCTGGTAAAAAAAGCCAGAGTTTAATATATAGGTAGAACTGATACAATCAAATAGTGCATATATGAAAGTAGGTTTTGTTCTTACAGTTTTTGTTTGGGTCTCGATAGTTGTTCCTGGGATATCTGACGAAGCCATTAGACCCGTTCCTTGGATTACAGAAGGAGCAATAAGCTTTCTTGAGGTTTTTTTAGAGAAACATCCCTCAGCAAAAATACTAGAGTTTGGCAGCGGCGCTTCTACCATTTGGTTTGCAAAGAAACATGTAAGACTTTATTCGGTTGAGCATCACATGAAGTGGTATGAAAAAATTAATAATTTATTAAAGAATTACAACTCTGTTAATTATTTTCTACATTCACTTCCTTATTACGAATTTTGTGATAAATTCCCCGATGAATTTTTTGATCTAATCTTAATTGATGGACGAAACAGGAAAGGATGCATACAGTTCAGTTTACCAAAATTAAAGAAAGGAGGTGTTCTAATGTTGGACAATGCTGAGCGTTCGTACTATTTCTCTGTATTCGAACGTATGTCTGGTTGGTTAAGGTTTGATGCCTTGCAAGAACAACCCGATTCATGTGGTTTTCACTATCCTGGTTGGTTAACGAGCTGGTGGGTTAAGCCCGAATAGATATGGATGCTTTGCAGTAGTGACTCTAGTGCTAAAAATCAGAATCTCTAGGCAGCGACTTAAAGCCAACAATTTTGGCTGGAGAGTTTTACATAGAGAACGTTTCACGTCAGTTATACTAATTGAAAATATTAGAGATACTTTGGCATAAGAAACCCTTCTTTTCAATAAAGAGTAAGATATAACATTAAGACCTGATATTTCTGAGGAATTAAAAAAATACAACTTTACGAAATTATTTCAAGCAGCCTCTCATCCAAGAGAGAAATTAAGATTCTCAGCCTTTATTCATCTTAAAGATGGAAAAAAATTTTCAAACTCAAGGGATTAATGGACTGCGTGAGCAAGGAGGAAGAGGAAAAAAACCTTTAATCCCAGACAAACAACAAGAAGCTTTCCGTTCAGAAGTGTTAGATCTACACAAAAATCACAAAGGAGGATGTCTAACTGGCAAAGACGTGCTCAGACTAATGGAAAAGAGATATGGGATTAAGTGCTGGTTGAAAAGTGCTTACAATCAATTGAAGAAGGTCTCTTTTGTATGGATAAGTAGTAGATCCAAGCATCCTAATACTGATCCCGAAAAACAACTCGAGTTTAAAAAAACTTTCAAGAAAAAGTAGCTGCTAATCTTCCCAAGGGAGTTGATATTAAGAACGTAGAAATTTGGTTCCAAGATGAAGGGCGTTTTGGTAAAGCAAGGGAGCATTAGTGGAATGCAATTGATTAAAGGAACAAGACCTCGAGCACTTCGACAACAACAGTTTACATACACTTATCTTTTTGGAGCGATATGCTCTGAAAAATTGCTGCAAACCTTCTGTTGTTGTTGAGAAAATTTTAAAAGGACGTAATATGCATGGTCGAAAAATTTATCCAGACTAAGATATGTCTCAGCAAATTCTCTGCCTTGCGTTGCAATCTTTTTACATTCTGCATCGTTGTTTCTTGCATATTGGATTTTATTCACTAGATCGCTGAGGTTTCTATTGACTGGAATAAAGTGGACATTTGGCTTTAATCCTGCATAAAACCATTGTGAATAAGGACTTTCTTGCTTAAAAACAAGACAACCAGATAGAAGCCTCCATAGATAACCAGGATTTGTCGCATGCTCTCCATCTAATGCAATTTGATAACGATATTTCAAATGGCTTTCAATACGTTTCCTAGCATTTAATTGTATTATGCCATGCATTAATGGCATTGATGGATAGTCATTCTTTTCTGAGGATAAAAAATGAACAATTTCAGGTGGCCACTCATTAGGATTTTCAGTGCGATGTATATTTGTAATTTTTGCATCAATAAACTCTGGGTAAAAATGACCTAAAATATGGATAATCATGCGAGGACTAATTGTAACAGACAATCCATTAGGTATTTGAACTGTCTGATGGTGCGTATTATCACTAAGAAATCCTCTCCAAAAGCATGTAGGAATTTTTTGTTCCCAAGTCAATTTATCCCGATTTTTTAGAACTTCTTTTGTGCAATGTGTATGGGACCACTCCTTCTGGTCGTCACTTAAATCTACCGTCGAGCACTCTTCCACAAATGTAATCTGGTTCTTTAAAAGACTAGAAAATTTTGAACCTACTAAAACAGGAACATTTTTTAATCGTTTGTGTTTTAATAGATTTTTCCCGTTCCGAGTATATATAAAACAGCATGGAGGCAAAAATGACATTTTATCTTTTAGATCCAACATAAATTTTGCTAGATTACACTCTAGATTTTCCGCTAAAATGCCATCTATATAAATCTTCTGATTATCACAAATTTCCACAAGGTAACCTCTAGTTTCATTACCTTTTGACTCCCATTTTCTTCTACTAGCTAGATAGCTTCGCAAGATAGTTTCACGACTAAAATTTTGTGGATCTATTGACGCAAACTCAGACTCAAGTTGATCTACCTGCCAATCTGCTATTTCCTTTTGTTTCTTTAAAACCCAGAAAGTATTGCTAGGAATAGGTATCAAGTTGTTTTCGAGTGCAAACCGTTTCACTGCTCTTCTGACTGGATAACCTTTTTCTTTCCCCCATTGCCAGTCATCACCACACAAAATTCCTGAATCCTTTACAAAAGGATACCAATTGCACAAGTCATTGTACACACTCTCTTCATCTTGTGAAGCGTCAACATATACAAGATCAATAGGGAGCCCCTTTTGTTGAGCATATGCTACTGCATCTTTCGTGGTCATTTTCCAAGGAATAATTTTGCGATATAAGCCTTTATGTATAACATTGGATAAAAACTGCTGATAAAGGGTTGGCAAAAGATGAGAAACATCTTTTCTTTTTGGTGTCTGGTGTTCTTCACTTCCTAACCAATGATCGATGGCATAGACTTTCCCATCTTCCGGTAAACACGAAGCAATATGGCAGGTTGATTGTCCAAGCCAAGATCCTAATTCAATAACGCACTTTGGTTTATGCTGAGCAAGCAACTTTTCCATCTCACTACGATTCGCATAAAACCCATGAGAATTATAAGGCAAAATTTCAACTAACTCATTGTAAGGAGTAGGAAGATTTTCAATCTCTGGCACTGGAGTCGCTAGCAGTCCAATCCAGTGGCATGAGAGCAAAAAAATAGGTAAGATACTTTTCATAGATTATCACAATGTAATTTGTTTTCATTTTTAACGGAGGACACAACTTTACTAAATCCTTTGTAAAAAATCCAACACAATCTCCTGTAGACTACCTGATAATCTGAACTCTGAGTTTATAAATCTAAAGTCCGAGTAGATAAGAGGAATCAGAAAAAAAAGACCTCTTGCGTAGTAAACGTCTGTTTACAAAAAAATCCCCACAAAGATGGAAGCTTTAACAGCATAGAGACTTCATGGCTGAAGAAGTCTTCATTCCCTCATTTTCTACCGATCTTCTAGTCATGCTACTACAGGTTAAAAGTTTTTAGCTGCAAGAATACTAAGGCCCGCAAGAGCTGCAGTTTCTGTGCGAAGGATGTAGGGGCCCAATGAAACTCCTTTTCCTTGTCTAGCAAATTTTTCGATTTCTTCTTTAGTCCATCCTTTTTCAGGTCCAATAATAAGTGTTGCTGGAAGCGTTCCTATTGATGCAAGAGAAGGAGCTTTTTTAGAAAGATCTCCATAATAGATGTTTCCTTCTAGTTTTGGGAATCCCCATTTTATTTCAGGGAGATCAAGGCGGCCACATTGTTTCATCGCTCCAATAAGAATATGGTGGAGACGTTTTTTTTGCTTATCAGAGAGTTCTTTTTTTTCGCTAAGAGTGGAGGGGTAGAGATAGAAGGTAGAGACGCCGAGTTCTGTTCCTTTTTGAATGATCAGCTCAAGGTTTGATAGCTTGGGTAGGGCCTGGACGAGAATTAGGGGAGGAAGCGCTGGGGCTTTTTCTTCTGTTTTAAGAATGGAGAGTTCGGCATACCCTGTTTGCAGCGATGCAATGTGTACTAACGCAAGAGCGTTTTTTCCATTGACGAGCTCAATTTTATCACCTTCTCGTTTCCGCATGACGCGGGAGAGGTGATGAAATTCAGCGCCTTCAAGGAGAAGGGTCCCCTCCAGCGGGGCATCGATGTAGAAACGCTCATGTGGCATCTTTCTTCCATAAAGTATTCGGGCGGGTAAGCGCTTTTTTTAAGAGCATCGAAAAATCATCACCGGGAAGAAGGTGCTTTTGTGCGACACCATTTTGTAAGGTTTCATGATCGAGGACTTCAAAGGCGCTTTGTTTCATGAAATGGCGTCGAAGTTTTTTATTTCCGGAGAAGTTGAACACTAGCTTGAAGCGATAGTCGTTGGTAAAGAGTTCTGTTTCTTTTTCATAATAGAGAACTTCAACTCCATGAAGAGGGATAGCTGTCCCCAGGGGCGTGAGGATCGTTATGAAAGCTTTAGGATAGATTTCTCTAAACGTTTGAAGAATACTTAGATCAAAATCTTTGCGTAGGATAATCAAAATCATATCCCAACGGTAGCGATAATAAACATTGTCAGCAGTTTCTTGTTTCCAACGATTATGCTGCCAAAGCCATTGACCGGGGCGTTTTCGAATGTCATCTTCTAGGATAAGAAGAGATTCTTTCATCATACGGTGAATTTCTTCTTCCATTGTTGCATCTGGCTTAGGCCAAATTGGATCGGAATAATGGATGAAGTATTTCCCTCTTTCTCGCCTAATAGTTGCCACCATAATGGGACATCCAGTGCGATAGGAAAGGATGGCTGGAGCAGGTGTTGTCCAGGCTCTTCTTCCAAAGAAATCAAAGGCATAGTCACTTTCAGGAAGAGCTTGATCTCCAACAATTCCTAAAAATTTACCCTTTTTTAAGGCGCGCAATCCCTCTTTAATCGTTTCTTTAGGGGTGATGATCCTTCCTCCAAACTTTTCTCTAATCGAGACGATCCACTGGTAAAGGAGGGTATTTTTAATCGGACGTCCCACTGCGACCCCGGGCATTCGCTGCGTTGCCTCTAAAAAAAGAAGTTCCCAATTGGCTTGATGGCCACAAAAGAAAATAATCCCTTTTCCTTTATCAATAAGCTGTTTGGCAAGTTTGGGATTTTCACAGATGATCACACCTTTTGTGTTCTTGATCCGAGAAAATTTAGCATATTCAAAGGTTGTAATAGTGAGATTTTGGAAAGAAGCTTTAGCAACTTTTTTAAGGTCTTTGATGTGCAAGTTTTCAGCGAGAGAAAGGTTTGAAAGGGTCCGTTTTCTGTACCTAGTCATTATGTAATAGGCTAAAGTTCCTACCCCTTTACCGATCAGGTGGATGAGCTTAAAAGGTAAAAAGCCCAAGGGGAAGATAAGAATGCGAATCGCTAAGTAGGAAATAGTCATTGTCTTTCAAGGGATCGTTTGATATAGGAAGCGATTTGATTAGAAAAATCGAGATGTTTGACACTTTCTCGGATAGCCTGTGATCGCATCCATGTTTTTGGCGCTAACATGGCATGCTCAAGTGAGGTTCTTAAAGAATCGATCGCTGCTAGGTTTTCAATAATGGTGCCTGTATCCTCTTTAAGGATCTCGTGTCCACCATTACTTTTTGATGAGACGACAAAAAGTCCCATAGCTAAAGCCTCGACTGTCACATTTGCAAAGGGATCATAATAGGAGGGGATCACCAGGCAATCTGCGATTTGAAAAAAAGGGCAGACATCTGAAACGGGTCCGAAAAAGCGAACCTGTTTCTCAAGCCTGAGCGACTTGGCAAGTTTGATGAACCTATCAATTTTGCGATCTTTACCCAAAACGGAAAGATGAAACTCTTTGTTTTTTAGAGTTGCTAAAGCTCTCAAAAGAGAGCTTAAGCCTTTTCTTTCATACCCATTTCCAATGAAAAGAAAATGGTAGAGGGTTGGATCAAGGTGCTGCTTGGTGCATTCTTTTTGTTTGTTTTCGACCCAAGAAATGAAGTCTTTTTCCATGTCTTTCCAAGGAGCTCCGTTGTGAATCACCTCGATTTTATCGGGACGAACCTGGTAATGTTCAAGAATTTCATTTTTCACCATATAGGAATTTGCAAAAAGAACTTTTAGCCCTGGATTTTCAAAAGCTTCTTTTTCCAGTTTCAAAATCGTTTGATTTAAGGGTTTGAGAAAGGTTTTGTATGATGGATAATTTTCAAAAGTTTTTCGCTGTTTTAAATAGGCGGCATGAACACCATTTCCTGCGCGCATATGGGTTTGATGGCAGGTCCTATCCATTCCAAAAATAATAGCGGCCTCATGCCTTTGGTTCCACTGTTGCGTAAGGCAATTAAATTGATCCATTTTTCGAAAGTTCAACCATTTTGTGAGAGGAAGCGTATGGGTTTGGATTAAGGGTTTCGAAATGTTTTCTTCAAAAGTATCGGAGGTTAGAATAGTGACCCGGGCACCTTTTTGCGAAAACCCTTCTGCGATGCGAAAGGCCCATTTTTCCAATCCTCCACGCGCTTTGATACGCCGAGAAAGGATTGTGACTTTAAGAGAAGGAATCGGGCAAATGTTAGGATGCATTGTAGTTTGTTTCAGTCACCGAAATAGAGTTTCCTTGAAGCACAGGTTCTAGTTTAAAAGGTTCATGGCCAGATCTATAGATTTGTAATCGATTCATATAATTACGGAATCGATTCCTTAAATAATTGTCGCGAAGATGAGGTTGGAGCTCGTGGAATTCATTATCCATAGCATCAGATTTGATGAAGCGAAGGTAGCGCTCTTCTAAAGCTCGAGCATTTATGAATTGTATACTCCACGTAAGTTTTTTGCTATCAGCAGGGTTAACGATTACAGCAATTTCAAGCATATCCTTAACGACGTCTAAAAAAAGAGCACTCACACCCTTTGCGTAAAGATTTTCGGTGATCATTTTGACACCACTTCGATTTTCTATAACATGATTAGGAACAATATTCACTTTTGAAGGGTTGATTGATCCTATGGCACTTGGAGGGAAATAAAGGGAAACTGGAATAGGAGAACTCAATTTTAAGAGTTCATAGCGCAAGAAATCAATCCGCAAGAATCGTGCATCAGGGTCATTGATTTCAATGGGTGTTGATGAAAGTGATGGGACAGAAATCTGTTTCCAGGTATTTGGTATATAAAAGCTTACAACATCAGAATGACTTTTTGTAGAGCTTGCTGTGACCTCATCAAGCTTTGTTTTTGTAATGTCATTTAAGTTAAAAGTAAGATTAACGCCCCGGTTTTTTAGCTTTTTAACCCTATCTTCTGGCCCACTCACTGTAATGTTGAGCTGATAAGGCCAAATATCAACAAATTGGTAGCCTGTAGGAGCTTCTCCAATTGGTTGAGTAATGATGACAGGAATTTTTTCAGAAACAAGTTTTGTGAGTTTGATGATAAAATTTTGTTGAGAAACACGACTAATTCCCTGAGAAATGTTGAGGTCTAGATTGTCTACACGCAGGTTTTTACGGGTAATCGTCGCGATCCATTCTCCTTCTTGACCACTTGCATCAAAGATAACCTGCAAATCATTGGCATTTAAATCCTCAAGAACGTTTTTATTTCCTGAAAGAGTAAGAGTGACCTTTCTGTTTATCAGTCCATTTGGTTGGATTCCTTCAATGGTTTTTCCAGGTGGAATATTTTCAACCTTGACAGGGACATTACTAATCGTTTTAGTTGTTGTCAGGGATTTGTTCACAACAAACCAAACAACAATGGCTAAGATGACAGAAAGACATTTACGGGGCCAGTGATTGATGAGCAAGTTTTTAAGGAGGGTTCTCATTTTCTTAGCCACTCCTTAAAGTTAAATCGACTTTGAAGTGTCTTTTTAAGAGGAGGATTGAAGACGCTGCGAATCACTCCTTTAAACCGGTCGATTTTTATGCCTCTTGTCATAATGCCATCTCTTGCAATGGAAACTTTTCCTGTTTCTTCGGAAACAACGATTAAAATAGCATCGGTTAACTGGCTGACTCCAAGTCCAGCTCGATGACGTGTTCCCATTCTTCCAAACTGCGGTTTATCTTCTGCAAAAGGAAGAATCACAGAGGCTGCAATAATTTTAAGATCATGGACAATAACAGCGCCGTCATGAAGGGGTGTTGTTGTCATAAAAACGGACTCTAAAAGCTCAGAAGAAAAATTAGCATTGAGCATGACTGCTTTCAAGGCAAATTCATCAAGAGAGTCTTCGTTTTCCAAAGCAATAAGGGCCCCTATTTTCTTGTCAGATAGACGGTAGACTGATGAAGCTAATTGATCTAAGAATTTATCAAATTCAGTAATCTCTTTATAACGTTTTCCTTTCAAGCTAAGTTTTGAAAGGGCAACGCGGAGCTCTGGTTGGAAGATAACAAAAATAGCGATAACAGCTGCGCTGGAGATTTCAAGCATCAATTTATGGAGAACAGGGAGGCTAAAGATAGAAGATGCAGCAAAGAGTAGAAGAAACGCAAAAAGCCCCAGTATCAGATCCATCGAACGGGTATTCCAAAAGAAGGATAAGATGTAATTGATCATGATCGTCGTGATCACAATTTCAATGAAGGGGCTGATCGAGTAGTAAAATGCCATAATTTTGCTATTTTAAGGTTTCTTTGAGTTGCTTGCAAGCTCCATTGAACTCAGACTATAAAAATTTTTTGTTATACTTTGGCCATTTAATCGACGAGGAGTTAACAAATAAAAATTGAAACAAATAGGTTTAGGAGTAAATTCTTTGATAAGATGGGGGCAAAATTGAAGCAATTCATTTAGAGATAGGCAAGATTTATGGATGCAACAGTGCTTTCTAGAATACAATTTACTCTAACTGCAGGCTTTCATTATTTGTTTCCTCCGTTAAGTATTGGATTAAGCTTGATGAAGCAAGTTATTGAGATAGCTTAAGTCTTTCTCAATGGATACACAACCCTAGACCCCAACAAACCTAAGGTTTTGTTATTGGATTGGTTCATAGACTAAGACTCCAAATAGTTTAAAAACGCAATAAAGATAGTCATAATATTTTCAGAGAACAGAAAATCTTCTTATCGTAGTTTTCCTGACCACCCTAATTTATGTCTTAGGGTAGAAAAGTAGTCGGTCCGTTTTAAGTGGATCAGCTTAAAAGTTCGAGAACTTTTTTTAAGGATCACATGATCTCCTGGAGACATTTCAAAGTGCTGGAGACCGTCTGTTATAAATTCTATGGGTTGGTTTTTGCTGACATATTCAATGCGAATATCTTGATGAGGGGGAATCACGATGGGACGATATGAAATGGTGTGAGGGCAAATAGGTGTCAGAACAAAAGCGTCGATTTCAGGACTTAAAATAGGCCCTCCGGCAGCCAAAGAGTAAGCAGTCGATCCTGTGGGGGTTGCAAGAATGACGCCATCTGCTTGAAAGTTGTTGAGAAGGAGATCATCGACGTAAATAGCTATTTCAACCAGACTCGGATTCTGCGCCCGATGAAGGACGCAATCATTAATGGCAAAAAAGGGTGTATTTCGATTTGATACACCATCAATGATGATCCGTTCTTGAATGATGTAGCGTCCCTTCAAAAGATCTTCTAGACAGGGAATAATCTCTGAGATTTGTACATCGGCCATAAACCCTAGGTGCCCCAAATTAATTCCCAGGATAGCCGCCTTGAACTCTGAGTGTTGATGGGCAACTCTAAGAATGGAACCATCTCCTCCCATCGTGATTAAGATGTCTATTGATTCAGGATCAGCTGAAGCAAGAGAAGGCCTCTCAAACATTTTTGCTTTATCATCTTCAACAACAACAGATATCCCATGAGCTGAAAGAAAATCAATCACTCGAGCAGCGATTTTTTTTGATTCATCTTTGTCAACTTTTGGAAATAAAGCGATTTTCATGAAAGAGCAAGAGGGGTTTTAATCTTTTTAGAAACTTCTTCTACTATTTTTTCTGGAGTCAGTCCATATTTCTCTAAAAGATCTTTGTGATGACCGTGTTCAATCAAGGTGTCTGGAAGGCCAAGATTTTTTACATGAAGGTGGGTTAGATCTTCTTGAAGAATAAAAGAGTTCAGGATCGATCCTAGTCCGCCATTTAGGGCATGTTCTTCGATAGTGACAACCATTTGTGCCTTTTTGAAGTGTTTCTTTAAAAGTTCTTTATCAAGAGGTTTAAGGAAAATAGGATCGATCACTGTTGCTTGCACGCCCTTTTTTTGAAGAAGCTCTTGAGCTTTGAGAGCCACCCGATCCATGTGTCCAAGTGAAAGAATCACCACCTCTTTTCCTAGAGCTAATACTTCCCCTTTTCCTAGCTCTCTTTTTTGAAGCGGGCCCTCATTCTCTTCTGTTGAAAGATTGGGATAACGTATGGCTGTAGGCTTTTGCCAATCAAAAGCACTGTCCATTAACTCTTTTAGCAGTCTTCCATTGCGAGGTTGAGCAATGATCATCCCCGGCATCGCATGTAAATAGGCAATATCGTAAATGCCCTGAGCTGTGACTCCATCACCTGTAGCAAGTCCTGCCCGATCAACAGCGATGACAACAGGGGAGTTTTGGACACAAATATCGTGGTAGATATTGTCAAAGCCGCGCTGAAGAAAAGAAGAGTAAACACAAGCGACAACTTTAAGCTTTCCTCCATGCCCCATGCCACCAGCATAAGTTAGGCTATGACCTTCGGCAATTCCAACGTCAACACAACGGTGAGGCATCCGTTTCATAAAAGTATCTAGGTGAGAGCCGACAGGCATTGCAGGAGTAATTGCAACAATGCTGGGGTCTTCTTCCGCCATTTTCAAAAGATAGGTTCCAAAAACTTTTGGAAAAGAGAGCTTTGATGATTTTGGGGGATGAAATTCCCCGGTCATCCGATTAAAAGGTTTGGCCCCATGATAGGGGGTAGGATTATTAATCGCATTTTTCATTCCCTGTCCCTTAACCGTTAAAATATGAATAAGGGTCGGGTGTTCCATACCTTTTAAGGCTTCAAAGGTGTCGATTAGCTTTTCAATGTCATGGCCGTCAATGGGACCTACGTAGGAAAGGCCAAACTGTTCAAAAAAAGGAGCTGTGCTAATTAGGTTTTTCATCGACTGTTTCATCTTATTTCCTTGTTTTGCAAGGATCTCGCCATAGCCGGGAATTTTTGAAATGATTGTAGTCAGTTCTTCATAGATATTATTTGCTGTAGGGCTGTTGAAAAAGCGGCTTAAGATATTGGTAACAGCTCCGACATTTTTTGAGATAGACATGGCGTTATCGTTGAGAACCACGAGAAACTTTTTTACTTTTTTAGGGATGTTGTTCATCGCTTCAAGGGTGAGGCCACAAGTCAATGCAGCATCTCCTAAAATCGGAATAACAAGACCGTTCTTGCTCCTGAGATCTCGATTTTTCGCCACACCTAAAGCAAGAGAAAGAGCGTTTCCTGCATGCCCCGTATAAAAGTGATCATGGGGCGATTCTGGGGGACAAACAAATCCAGAAAGACCATCGGTTTGTCTAATGGTAGGAAAACGGGGGGCTCTTCCCGTTACAAGCTTGTGGACGTAAGATTGGTGGCCCACATCAAAAATAAACTTATCTTGTGGAGAGTTGAAGACACGATGGAGAGCAAGGGTGAGTTCTACGATTCCTAGGTTTGAAGACAGATGCCCACCTGTTTCAGAGAGAACATCCATAATACGAACACGAATTTCTTGAGCGAGAATGTTAAGTTTTTCAGGAGAAAGTTTTTTTAACTCTTGAGGATGGGTGAGTCTGTCAAGAATAGTTGTCATTAGCTGGATCGAGGGCCTTTTCAGATTCAGGGGTGTATGGAGTCGTTTGAAGAGCCCCTTCTCTATTTTTTATAAGCATTTCAATTTTTTGTTCAGCTTGGTTTAATTTTGATGAGCAGAGAGTGATAAGCTTATTTGCTTCTTCGTAGAGTTCCAGGGATTTTTCTAGAGAGGTTTCTCCACTGTTGAGCGCTACAAGAATTTCTTCAAGTTTTTCATAGGATGTTTCAAAGGAGAAGTTTGCATTTTGATCATTCATTATCAGGGTGGACCTCCAGAACGCGTGATTTGACCATTCCATCGCAAAAGCGGAGAGAAATCTCCATTCCCACTTCAGCGGTTGATGATGACAGCATAACGCAACGCGTGTTTTCCTTAAAGGGGATGCAGTAACCTTTTTTTAGGATGGCTTTAGGATTGACAGCTGCTAGCATTTCGACAAGCTGTTTCAAGTTCCTTTTTTTTCTTTCAATTAAATGCCTGTAAGCGATTTCAATGCCAGATTTTAAAGAAGAAAGTTTTTCCTTAAGATGGGCGATTTGAGCCGAAGGAAGGGCGCTATGAAGCTCTTTTTTAAGAGCAAGGAGACCGAGCTCTTGCCGACTCATTTTATGCTTGATAGCGGTGTCTATGTGCGATGAAAAGTCATCAATTCGTTGGTAGTGGTTCGAAAAAATGGCATAAGGAGAGGCTAGAAAGGGGTGACGTCTCAGTCCATCCACTAGCGCTTTTAAATGATGCATTTTTTGCTTGATGAAATGGTCGATTTGTTGTCCTGACTGTTTAAGAAAATCCCATTGGGTGGACATTTCTTTGACTGAGATTTCAGCAGCAGCAGAGGGGGTGGGAGCTCTGACATCAGCAACATGATCGGCTAAAGTAACATCTGTTTCATGTCCCACAGCTGAAATAATCGGAATGTCTGAATGGAAAATAGCTGCAGCAACGCATTCCTCATTAAAGGGCCAAAGATCTTCTAAGCTTCCCCCACCTCTCCCAATAATCATCACGTCAACAGTTTGTTGGGTGTTAAACTCTTTAATAGCAAGACAAATCTCGTGGGCGGCTTCATTTCCCTGAACGCGCACAGGGTTTAAAATAAGATGAAAGTGGGGAAAGCGACGTTTGAGGACATGAATAATATCTTGGATGACAGCGCCTGTAGGGCTTGTAACCACTCCAATGGATTTAGGATATTTCGGAAGGGGTTTTTTGTGATCTGGTGAGAGCCATCCTCGTTTTTTAAGCTCTTCTTTCAGTTGATGAAGTTTGATCAAAAGATTTCCAACACCAGCATGTTCAAGCTCCCTGACAATGATTTGGTAGCTTCCACGCGGTGCATAGAGGCTCAGTTCTCCTGTAACAACGATTCGATCCCCTGCTTTGGGCAGATGTGAAACATTTCGAGCATTTCCTTTAAAAAGAACAGCAGAAATTTGCGCCCTTTGGTCCTTCAAACTAAAATAATAATGTCCCGAAGATTGAGCGTGCATATTGGTGACTTCTCCTTCAACTTGAAGGTGGTTAAAGCGGGGTTCAAGCTCTTTTTTGATAGCAAGGGTAAGTTCAGTCACTGTCAAAATTTTCATAGACGAGCAAGTCTAGAACATCTCTTGGCAATTTTCAAGTGTTACTCGACTTTGCATATTTTTGGCGGCCTTTCCAAGAGAGATAGAGGTCCTTTACTGTATTTTTTCCTCATGAATAGCGCCTTGCGGTATGCCTTTTGGGGAAAACTAAATACATTGTCACGCGCTTTTTCGGACCTGCGCGCCTAAAAATGTACAAAGTCGAGTTGAATATTTCCAATCATTATGTTACCCTCAATAGAAAATTAAAAAAAGTTTATGCGGCAACGATTCATTATTGGAAATTGGAAGATGCACATGGGAGCGAATGAAACGGCTACTTTTGTCCAAGGCCTTCTCCCTGCAATAAAAGAGATGACAATCTTTGTGGGGATTGCACCTCCTTTCACCTCTATCGAAGCAGCAGTACTGGGGGCAGAGAAAAGTCATCTAAATATTGGCGCACAGAACGTGAGTGAGTTTCCTAAAGGAGCTTATACAGGAGAAATTTCTTCGACTATGCTCAAAGAAGGAGGTGTTAGTTTTGTGATCCTCGGTCACTCCGAGAGAAGGATTCATTTCCATGAAGATGATCAAATGATTCATCGAAAGGTCAAGTGGGCCCTTCAAGAAGAGCTTCTTCCGATCCTTTGCATTGGTGAAAGTCAAAAACAGCGGGATCACGCACTAACAGAGAAAGTTCTGACCCATCAACTCAGTGAAGCCCTGAAAGATTTTTCGGAAAAAGAATTAGAAAATTTAGTGATTGCTTATGAACCTGTATGGGCCATAGGAACAGGAAAGACTGCGACTCCAGATATTGCTCAAGAAACTCATCATCTTATTCGCTCGTTTATTAAACGTCAGTGGGGAGAGAAAGTCGCTGAGCGACTGCCTATTCTGTATGGAGGATCGGTAAAGCCTGATCATACTAAAGCTCTAATGGGCGAGGTTGACATTGATGGAGCTCTTGTTGGAAGGGCTTCCCTGGAAGTAGAGTCATTTGCTAAAATCATTGCATCTGCTGAGGAATCAATTAAATAGTGAGATAGGTTCATGACCACATTGTTTTATATCGTTTTATTTTTATTTGTCGCGCTCTGCGTACTTCTTTGCTTTGTTATTCTCATTCAAGAGAGTAAAAGCATGGGTCTAGGAGCCTCATTTGGAGGGGATAGCGGAGACTCTCTTTTTGGAACTTCAACGGCCTCTGTCTTGAAAAAGTTTACTGCTTATTTGGCAGGAATCTTTCTCATTACCTGTTTGATTCTTTCTTTATGGACCTCGGCAATGGGACGCTCTAAGCCTCAGCTCGGTGTAAATATGGAAGAGGTGTCAGGAGGTTAGGGAGTGATTAAAGACCTTCTCTATTATGGGAATCCTGGTCTTCGGAAAAAATGTACAAAAGTCAATGAAATCAACAGCGCAGTGAAGCAGATTGCGCAAGATTTAATTGATACCGTTCTTCAAAAAGACGGTGCAGGCCTTGCAGCCCCCCAAATAGGCTATTTTGTCAGGATGTTTGTTTCTCGTTATGACAATGGAGCAGATCCTGAGGGTTGGCCGATTCTTTGTCCTCCAAAAATCTATATCAATCCAATTCTATCTAACCCCAGCGAAAGGAAAGATACCCGCGGTGAAGGATGTTTATCCATTCCTGGTGTTTATGAGCAGGTCACGCGTCCCTGGCAGATTCATGTGCAGGCGATAGATTTAGAAGGAAAGATTTCCACCGAAGTTGCTAGCGGATGGCGTGCACGCAATATCATGCATGAGAATGATCATATTAACGGTGTTCTCTATATTGATCGGATTGATCCTAGAAAGCGCAAGAAGATTGACCCGGCTCTTCGTGCTCTCAAAAAAAAATATAGCCTTTAGACTAGCAAAATTGCCAAGAATCCGTTATTCTGCTGCAAAATTTAGGATGAAATCACAACACTGCACTCTCTTAAAAGAGAACTGAGCGGAGCAGCGACCATCTGATGAAAACTTTGAGACTATACACTTAGTATTTTTTATCTCTCAGATTGGACCATTAAACAATCGACTCTTTTTTTCAACGAATTTAGCTAAAACTCAACGAACAATGTTCTAGGGTAGATGCAAAGGAGAGTGGTTGTTTTTCTGTGGGGCTTGGCTAGCAGAGGCTTTAATGGATTTAAGGCTCTTTTCACGACGTTGAATTTTTTTGAAAGATTTTCAGGGATAGATGAAATCAACTGCGTTTTTGCAGGGAAAAATTTTTTAAGTTTACACAGGAACTCAGCATGGTTTCTTCCCTTACGGTAAGCGGGTGTTTTTTGGGGATGAAGGAGGTACTCCATTAAAAGATTATCAAAGTCCCATAAAAATGTTGTGTGATGAACAAAGCGATCTTTCCTGATATATTGAGCATTTCCGCCACATTTTCGATTTCCAATGACATAATCCTGTTCTTTGAGACTAAGGGCTGGAATAGAGAAGGCCTCTTTATAAAATCCTTCTGACCAACGGAGAATGGGTTCAGGAAAACAGGGGAAGTCATGGACGTTTTTTTGAAAAATAAAGGAAACAAAAATGGTGTTGGAATCAACGATGACAGTTCCCCCACCGCTATATCTTTTAATAAGAGGGATAGGAGATTGCTTCATTTTTTCAAAGCTGACGAGCTCCTCAGGTTTTCCTGAAATTCCCATCACTATAGATTGAGGGGAACCTTCATTGATAATACACCAGTTTTCACCTTGTAAACGTAAAAGAGCTTCTTCGATCTGAAGTTGTTCGAAGATAGGCATGTTTTTTAACAGGAGGAGGTTGAGTTTATGTTTCATCCGCTATAATGGTGTTAATATTTTCAATTTGATCGTTCAATCCCTCTCTAGAGATGGCAACTCGTTTTGAAGCTCTTTAGGGAATTTTTTACCAATGGGTAGGATAATAGGCTTGTTAGCATCTTTAAGGGCATATTCGACTACGGTTCGCTTCTTGCTTTTGCATAGGATAATTCCTATGGATGGATTTTCTCCTTCAAGGCGAACCTTATCGTCAAGTACGGCTAGATGGAACTGCATTTTTCCAACGTGTTCTGGAACAAACTCAGAGACCTTTAACTCGACAGCGATAAGGAATTTTAGTCGCCTGTAATAGAAAACAAGGTTGATAAAAAATTCTTGTTCTTCCATTTCAATCTGGTACTGCGATCCAAGAAAGGAGATGGATGTTCCAACTTCTCGAAGAAATGCCTCACTATTTTTCACACTAGTTTTCTCAAGTTCGTGCGCGCTATGCTTATCTGCTAGGTTAAGAAAATCAAGAGCATACGCATCTTTTGCGACTAGAACGGCTTCTGGGTGAAGATTTGTGGAAAGTTTTTTTTTAAATTGGACTGGGCAATCATGTCTTTTCAAAGGTTCTCACCTCTATATGATGTATTAATACCCTGTAGGTCCACCCGTTTTTCTTTGCCATTTTCATGTAAAACTCTCTTTCAATAGGATTCTTACATTTGGACAAAATGGCGGCATTGTAAGACCAGCTAATTTGTGCAGACAGTGTCTGCAATTTTTCGCCACCTACATAAGAAAAGTATAAGTCTCTCATTGCGTATAAACTGCGACACGAAAATCCCCTCATACCAGGAAAGGCTTTTTGAAGGTCTGAAGCCAATGTTTTAACGACAGCATCTCCCCATTCCCCAGTTTCTTGTTGCTCTTGAATGATCTTTTCAATGCCCCTCCTGTCCTAGAAAGCTTCTTTTGTGAACATTCCACGCTTTTTATTTTGGACTCTTTAAAATCAAGTGAGCTCAAGGGGATATCGGTTCATTGATTTTCAATATATCTTATCATGAAACTATCCGTAAACTCAAATGTCGCTTCTTTCCACTTTTTCTACGTCTTGAATTTTTGCAAAAATTCGAGATGTTTGAGGTTACGCAGTAGGTGCATTATCTTTTGAGTGACACGAGGAGAATAGATGTATCTGCAGGAGAAACGCCAGAAATTCTTGAGGCTTGTCCCAGATTATCTGGGCGGTGCTGGTTCAGCTTTTCTCGCGCTTCATTGCGCAAACCTACGACATGGTTGTAGTTAAAATCAGGGGGAATAGGGTGGGTATCAATCGCTTCGAGCTTTGCTGCTTCTTTTTTTTCTCGGTTGATATATCCCGCAAACTTTACATCCACTTCAATTGCATGATTGATTTCAAAACCGAAATCTGCCACTTTTTCAGGGAAAGTATCGATCAATTTTGAATAGGAAAAATCGGGACGACAAAGAAGTTTTCCTAAAGTTGTCGACTTTCCGTCATAGTCTAGGTAGGTTTTTTTTAAGCGGTCTTTTTCAAGGTCGATGATCTTCTTTTTCTTTTGAAATCTTGCAAATGTTTCTTCATCAATCAATCCAAGTTGGTAGCCATACTCTCTAAGGCGTAGATCGGCATTATCTTGTCTCAAAAGAAGGCGGTATTCAGCTCGTGATGTGAACATTCGGTAGGGCTCATCGAGCTTTTTAGCGATAAGATCATCGACCATCACACCGATATAGCTCTCTGAGCGCTTCAAAATAAAAGGGTCCTGTCCTCGAATTTTTAAAAGGGCATTAATGGCAGCCATCAGCCCCTGCGCAGCTGCTTCTTCATAGCCAGTGGTTCCATTAATTTGCCCCGCAAAATAGAGACCTTCAATCGTTTTTGTTTCAAAGGTACTTTTAATCTGGCCACTTATAGCATAGTCGTATTCAATGGCATAAGCAGGTCGCATGATTTCAACGTTTTCAAGCCCTGAAATTGTTCGCATCATGGCAAACTGGACATCAAAAGGAAGGGAAGAAGACATGCCGTTCACATAGATTTCATTGGTAGAAAGACCTTCAGGTTCTAGGAAGAGTTGGTGTCTTTCCTTGTCTTTAAATCGGACAATTTTGTCCTCGATCGAAGGACAATAACGGGGTCCAATCCCTTGGATTTTTCCGGAAAAAAGCGGGGAACGGTGGATATTATCTTCGATGATCTTTTTTGTTGCATCGTTGGTGTAAGTAATGTAGCAGGAAACTTGAGGAAGGCGTTTTTCTTGTGGGTCAAAGGAAAAAGAAATGTTTGGTTCAGGAGGTTGCTTTTCTGTTTTTGTAAAATCGATCGAATTGCTGTTTACGCGGCAAGGTGTTCCAGTCTTTAGTCTTTCTAATGTAAAGCCCAGGTTTTCTAAACATTTTGATAGACCTATAGAAGGCTTGTCTCCTGCTCTTCCCCCGCCGTAATGGGATTCACCGATGTGAAGAAGGCCTCTCATAAAAGTTCCAGCAGCCAGAATCACTGCTTTGCCTTGGTAACGAATGCATTCTTGAGTTGTGACACCGCAGATTTTTCCCTCCCCGATATCCAGGGAAGTAATGGCGCCTTGTTTGATCTCTAGATTTGGAAGATTTTCAAGAACGTGCTTCATTTCTGTCTGGTAGGCAAGCTTGTCCGCTTGACATCTAGGAGACCAAACAGCGGGCCCTTTTGAAGCATTGAGCATTCTGAATTGAATTCCTGTGCGGTCGGCAATTTTTCCCATCATGCCACCGAGGGCATCGATTTCACGCACTATATGTCCTTTTGCTGTTCCCCCAATTGCAGGGTTACAACTCATTTTCGCAACAGTATCGAGGTTCATGGTTAGAAGAAGCGTCTGTCCACCCATCTGGGCAGCGGCGTGCGCAGCCTCGCATCCAGCATGGCCAGCGCCGATGATAATCACATCAAATTGATCAGGATAAGTCCACACAAAGACAACCTATTTTCTAATCAAAGTTCATTTTGCAGAGGTCTATTTATTTTTCTTATGACGATCGCGGCGGCGACGTTTCTTGCGCTTATGATTTGAGATCTTGAGGCGACGTTTTTTCTTAACAGAAGACATTACTTTACTCTAGTTACAATCGTATCAGAGCTGCAATTGTAAGGTTTATCTTAGAAAAAGTAAAGACTTCTCTTTTGTAACGTTATTTAGAAACTATTTTTTTTCAAAAATTGAAGCCGTCGTTCTTCATGCATTATTGCTCTTGCTTATTTGTTTTCTTTGATTCTTTTCAATTACGTCGCTTCTTTTTTTTTACTCCATAGAAAATGTGAGTTGAGATATTCATGGGCCAAGAGTACTAGTCTAGGACACTATGGGGACACTAGAGCGGCAGGGCATACCGCGTTAGCCTGCGCTCGAGAATGCATTGGCAACCTCTATGTTAGCAAGAACCTCTGAACATGGATGACTTAGTTTCGGCCTGAAAAATCAGGAATCTTCTTCCTTGAGGGAGTAAGAGCATGTCAAAACGTTTGCAACTGGTAATTCTAGAGAGGTTTTGAGTATTGAGATCACTCCCTTTGTTTTGCCTTTTGTAGGTAAGGTTTTGGAGCTAAACTTGCTATTGATGTTCTGTCTGTTTGGGATTGCGGCCCTTAAAAAACTCCTTTTTTTTTAGTTTGCCCCCTTTTGCTAGGGGATTTTTGGTTGTATGAATCGTTTCAAAAAAGAACGTTAAGGCGATTTTTTGTGAAAAACCATTATTTCTTTTCATTAATGGGAATTTGCCTTATTATGTGCAGAGCCACAATCCCTTATCGAATAGTAAAGATGGAACTTAAAAAAAAACCTAAATTTGAATCTGAAGCTTTGAAATCTTTTAAAGAGTCTTTTGACAGGGAAAAAAACATCGAAGAAAAGATTGCAAAGGGCCTCGAGTTCATGAAAACCCTTTTAGCAGATATTGAAAAAGGATCTTTCAAAAATTTTTGGGATGTGAAAAAGCTGATTGGCCCTCTTTTCAAAGAAAAAATGCATCCGATAAAGAGGAATCATTTGTGGAATCAGCACGCTGAGCTTAGAGATGAGGCGCATCGATTAAAAGAAATCAAGGATGAACAGGCAGCTTTTTCTATCGAGCAAGTTGAACTTGCGATTGAGGCAGTAGAATCAGATATCAATCATTATGACCGTTTAGTTAAGCAAATAAGCCCATTAGATTTTCCTGAAAGACTTAAAAAGCTTTCTTCTCATCAAGAAAAGTATCACACGATGCAAAGAGAGCTTCAGCTCTTAAAAACATTAATTTTTCGTCTAGACGCACTTCGCAAAGAAACTCTCTCAATTGACATGCGGATTAGTCATAAAAACAAGATCTTAAAACGTTTATCTAAACTAGGCGATGAAGTCTTTCCAAAAAGGAAGGACTTCATCAAGAAAGTTAGTGAATCCTTTAGTGCAGACGTCGAAGCTTTTGTTAAGAACCGCTTCCCTGAAGGAAATGATACATTTGACGCTCCCTACTACGTCATTCGAGACGAAATCAAAAGTTTCCAAAGGCTCGCAAAACTTCTAACTCTCAATACCCAAAGTTTTACTAAGACACGAAAAGTCCTAAATGAATGTTGGGATAAAATTAAAGAAAAAGAGAAAGAAAAGCGCGCAGAAATGGGTGATCGCTTAGAAGAGCATAAGAAAAATTTTGAAGCGCTTCTTCCAAAAATTGAAGTTTTTGAAGCTTTTTGTTCACAGGAAGGAAACCGAGAAAAAACTAAAGTATTAGAGCAGTCAAATGCAATGCAAGAGGAGATAAAAAAAGCAGCTTTGGGGCGCGATCATGTAAAAATCTTAAAAAATCGCATTCAGAAGGCTCGTAGTGAAGCTGTAGGTAAGGCGCAAGCAAAAATTGAAGAGAAAAAACATGCTGCCAAAAAAGAGATGAATGATCTGAAAGAAAAACTTCAAAACCTGATCAAGGATGAAAACTTTACTACTCTAGAAGACCTTGAAAAAGGAGAGTCAGCGCTTAAAGAAATCTATGAAAGCCTGAATCTTTCTCGCATCGAAACCCATGTATTTGAACGTGAGTTTGCTGACCTAAAAAGCTTTATTTTTACTAAGCAAGAAAGTGTTTGTAGTGCTGATGAATTGGAAAAGCTTTTTGAGCGCCGCTCTACTCATGCTGGGCTGATCAAAAAGCAGGTGGAAGAATACCGAAAAGAAATGGGTGGTTTAAGCCTTGACTTCGAAAAAGCAATAACCTATCGTGAGCTCTATGATAGCGCCAGGATTCAGCTTGATAAAGAGAGAGAAGCGCTTGAAAGTCTTGAAGAAAAATTGACCTAACGCACACTTGAAATTTTGAAACAACTAAGTGCCTTTGATTTAGACTACACGTTGGTGTCTTCAAACTCCAGCCTCCTTTTCTACCGCTACCTTGTTGCCAAAGGTTTTTACCGCCGAATTTCGCTGATTCGAATCGCTCTTTACTCATTGCGTCATCACTTCAGGAATCTTTCTTTAACAGCGCTCCACGAAAAAATATTTGAACGTTTTTTGAAGGGAACTTCTTTCAGCCTTGTTCAGGAGGAGGTTATGCAGTTCTTAAAGAAAGATTTTTACCGTTTTCTCTATTATCCTACCTTCGAACAGCTCCGCCGCGCTCAACATCGGGGGGACCATACGGTTATCCTTTCTAATGCTCCGTCGTTCATTGTTGGCCCCATTGCTGAGTATCTAGAAGTCAGTGAGTGGCGCTCTTCACATTATACGGTGAACGAGGAAGGGAATTTTGCGTCTGTTCAATCTATCCTATTAGGAGAGGGAAAAGCTAAGTGCATCGATCAGATGACAAAGAGTTTAAAAATTGCTCGAGAACACGTCACAGCTTATTCAGATAGCGACCTCGATCTACCCTTTCTCCACTCGGCAGGCACCCCTATTGCAGCGAATCCTAACCCCAAACTTTTAAAAGTTTCTAAGAAAAACTCTTGGGAAATCATCTAAAATCGACTATAAAAAGAAACAATGACTACGAAGCAACTAGGTTTTTTTGGTGGAAGCTTTGACCCCGTCCATTTTGGGCATATCAATTTAGCCGTAGGGATTCTTGAAAAGGGACTTGTGGATAAGATCCTTTTTTGTCCGGCGCATGTTTCTCCAACAAAAGGGCAAACCCCGCCTGCCGCTACACCCAAACAGCGGCTGCATATGTTACAACTTGCCCTTGAAGATGTTCCCAATTGCGTCCCCTATGATGAAGAAATTTCTCGTCCCCCCCCTTCATATACCATCGATACGATTCAGCAATTAAGGGGCGAGGTGCGTTTAATTGTTGCTGAAGATACTGCTTACAGATTTGATCATTGGAAAGAGATTGATCAGCTTTTAGAAATAGCGCCACCCATTATCGGAGTGCGACACGGGTGCAACCGAGAAAAATTGCACGCACTTCCCGAGAAAATACAATTGAAAATTGAAGCAGGATTAGTAGAAATTCCTGCACTGGACATAAGTAGCACAGAAATTCGAAAGCGGCTCAAAAAAAGGCTTTATTGTGGCCATCTTTTGCAGGGAAAAGTGCTAGACTACATTCATCAAAATACTATATACTAGCTCTCATCGAAAGGATTTTGAATGATTCCTGAATACGAAAACTTAGTACGCGAAATTGCACAAATACTTTTTGATAAAAAAGG
>JASJDV010000044.1 GCA_030064985.1 Simkaniaceae bacterium
TTGTTTAATCGGCGATTTAGGTGCGGGGAAGACCACTTTGACTAAAGGGCTCGCTTCAGAAATTACAGGAATTTCGCCCCATCAAATCAATAGCCCTACCTTTACTTATCTCAATGTCTATGAAGGAATCCAAACCCTTTATCATTTCGATTGCTATCGATTGAAAGGGATTGACGATTTTTTAGAGCGGGGATTTGATGAATACTTCGGAGAGCTTTGTTTAGTCGAATGGCCCGAAAAAATTGAGGCTGTTTTACCAAAAAAGCGCCTTTTTATCACGATTGAATATGACGGTGAGAATAAACGGGTGATTTCTTATGAAGAAAATTGAATTCCACTCTGCGCGGTTTTTAACTTCGGCGTTAAAAATCGATGAACTCCCTCAGCCAACACTGCCTGAAATTGCAATTGTCGGTCGCTCGAATGTGGGAAAGTCTTCTCTGATTAATCATCTCCTGCATGCAAAAAAAGTCGCAAAAGTTTCTGCAACACCAGGAAAAACGCAGCGGCTGAACTATTTTGTCATCGACGCAGCTCTTCTCCTCGTAGATCTTCCTGGTTATGGTTATGCAAAAACATCAAAGACTCTCCAGGAAAAGTGGGGTGTTTGGATCGATAAGTATTTAAAAAAAAGGGGATTAAAGCTCATTCTTTTTCTTTTAGATTCTCGCAGAAAACTGACGGAAGAGGATCGGCAATTTTTACAGTGGGCTTTCTACGAAAAAATCCCCCTTCTTCTCATTCTTACAAAGGGGGATAAGCTCTCGCAAAAAGAAAGACAAGCTGCTTTTACACGGATTGAAAATGAGAAATCCTTGAGTGGATTCCCTCCTCTGCTGTACTCTATAAAAGAAGGCAGGTGTAGACAGGCGCTCATTCAAAAGATCAATCAGGTAGTATGGGACTCGTAAATAAAGATACTTTTGTTTGTTTCGATTGTGAGGCAACGGGACTCGATCCAGCAAAAGATCGCATCATTGAAATTGCAGCAGTAAAGTTCACATGTAATAGAATGCTCGAATCGCGTGAAGACCTGATCAATCCAGGCATCTCAATTCCGCAATATACCATAGAAATTCACCACATCACTGATGATATGGTTCGAGGAAAGCCCTCAATGCAAGAAGTTTTGAAAGACTATTTAGACTTTATAGGAGATCATATTGTTGTTGGACATGCGATCCCTTTTGATCTTGCCATTCTTGATCACGAAGCCAAACGGGCAAATACCGGGTCTAACCTATCGAGTCAGCGTCATTTAGATACGCTTCGATTAGCGCGTCTTTATGGAGAAAGTCCAACAAATTCTCTCGAAAGCCTTCGGAAACACTTCAATATTAAAGCAGAAGGAGCCCATCGCGCGATGAGTGACGTTCTGGTGAACATTGAGGTCTTTAAACATTTAAGTCGAAAATTCAAAACGACCGAAGACATCCTTACAAGACTTGAAAAGCCCATTGCTCTTAAACAAATGCCTCTTGGAAAACATAAGGGGCGCCCCTTTTGTGAAGTCCCTATTGAATATATCCGCTGGGCTGCCAACCAAAATTTTGATCAAGACCTCCTCTTTTCCCTGCGCTCTGAATTAAAAAAGAGAAGGCATGGAAATCAGTTTTCACAAGCTGCTAACCCCTTTTCAGAATTATAAACTCATGGGTAAACTTTCGCTGCAAGATTTAGACATTCATGGAAAAAAAGTCCTGATGCGGGTCGATTTCAATGTTCCCTTAGACGAACAAGGAACAATTAGCGACGATACTCGTATTGTTTTGGCCCTGCCATCTATTCAATACATAGTAGCCCAAGGTGGACGTCTAATTTTAATGAGCCATTTTGGACGTCCAAAAGGACAAGTGCATCCCGAGCTTTCTTTAAAACCTTGCCGAAAACACCTGAGCATTCTTCTAGAACAAGAGGTGAAATTTTCTTCCGATTGTATTGGAGGAAAAACCCGTGAACTTGCCGAGAGCTTAATGCCCGGGGAAGTTCTTCTTCTTGAAAACCTCCGCTTCCATAAGGGAGAAGAGCAGCCTGAAAAAGATCCTTCATTTGCAAAAGCTTTAGCTTCTCTGGGAGAAATTTATGTCGACGACGCCTTTGGAGCCGCCCATCGCTCCCATGCTTCCACGGTGATGATTACAGACTATTTTCCTGAAAAATGTGGGATGGGATTTCTGATGGAGAAAGAAATTTCCTATCTTTCAAAAGTTGTTCTTCAGCCTAAACGCCCCTTTTATGCACTGATCGGTGGAGCAAAAATAGGAAGTAAAATAGGTGTATTTAACACTCTTCGTCAAAAAGTCGATGCAATTTTCATTGGAGGAGGAATGGCTTTTACATTCTTAAAAGCAAAAGGCACTCCTATCGGAGACTCTATTTGCGACGACGAAAAACTAGAGGAAGCAAAACAGTTTCTTAAAAACTGTGAAAAGCAAACCATTCAAGTCCATCTACCTATTGATATTGTGGTAACCAATGAAACAAAAACGCAACTCATTGACGTAAAAGAAGGAATTCCTGAGAAGTGGAAAGGAATGGATGTAGGACCTCAAACGATTGAAACCTGGTCTGACGCTCTTAAAAAAGGGGCAACAATTTTCTGGAATGGCCCGGTGGGAGTCTTTGAAAAACCTGTTTTTGCTCATGGAACAAATCGATTAGCTCAACAGTTATCTACGATGCCGGGAGAAATCATTGTTGGTGGAGGAGATTCGATTGCAGCTATTAACCAACTTCATCTCCAAAAAAGTTTTGCTCATCTTTCCTCTGGTGGAGGCGCCTCCTTAGAGTTTATTGAAAATGGATCTCTGCCAGGAATAGAGGCTCTTACTAATAAATAATTCAGATTGTCAGATATCATCGCCCCGTTATAATGGTAATACAGATCCATACACTTTGCGCAGGAATAAAATGTTAAAAAAACTTTTGAGGCGAGGGCAACTTTGATATTAGCCCCCACCTTGGATAAAAAGTTCTTTTTTTCTCTATCAGGTAAAACAACTTCTTGGGGTCTTGTTAAATTCCCAAGCTTTATCCAGGAGCTTTATGTCATCAGAAACAAGTGGTGAGTTTAGCCGCATTCGCGCCTTATTATGGCCCATCCATCGATGGGAAATTAAAAAAATTTTTCCCCTTCTCACGCTGTATGCCCTGATTTGCTTTAACTACCACCTCTTGAAAGCTGAAAAAGATACCCTCATCGTTACTGCTAATGGTGGAGGGGCCGCCGTGATTCCCTTCATTAAAATCTGGGTTATCTTACCCATGGCTCTATTGATCTCTTTTCTCTTTACACGGTTGTTCAATAAGTTTTCTCAGGAGAAAGTTTTTTATATCATGACTGGAAGCTTTTTGGCCTTCTTTGCACTCTTTGGTGTTGTTCTATTTCCTTTTCGGGATGTTATTCACCCCCATGAATTTTGTGATCAACTGGAATCCTTTTGTCCCCAAGGACTTGTAGGTTTGATCGGGATGTTCCGCTATTGGTCGTTTACCCTATTTTATGTGATGGCAGAACTATGGGGGACAGCAATCATGTCTGTTCTCTTCTGGGCGTTTGCAAATGAAATTATGACCGTTAAAGATGCGAAGCGTTTCTACGGAATATTGGGTGTGGGAGCCAATATTGCTTCGATTTTTGCAGGCCAAATTTCGATCTTTGTTTCAAGCCAATTTTTTGATCTTTCCTTTATCTTCGGTTCAGATACTTGGAGGCAAAGCCTCGGACTCGTTACCTCGATTGTTATCCTTACTGGGCTTATTTCTATGGCGCTTTTTCGATGGTATACTACCTGCGTCACTCACCGCGATCCAAGAATGAAAGAAATTCATACAAAGAACCAACACCAACGGCAGAAAATTAAGATGGGAATGCGCAAAAACTTTGCTTATCTTGCGAGATCAAAATACCTCCTTTGCATTGCTGTTCTTGTCATCGCGTTTCATATTGCTGTGAATATGGTGGAAATCATCTGGAAGGATCAAGTCGGTCTTGCCTATCCTGATCCCAACGCATTTAGAGCTTATATGGGTAGAGTTGCTAAAGCCATTGGGTTCTTTTCGACTTTTGTTGCCCTCTTTATCAGTGGCAACTTGATTCGAAAAATGGGGTGGACTTTTAGTGCTTTAATCACGCCTGTAGTCCTCCTCGTATCAGGAGTCTTCTTCTTTGGAATCCTTCTTCTACAAGATAATCCGACTCTCCATGCTTGGGGTGCTGCTATTGGCTTCACCCCCCTTGCCCTTGGCGCCTTCTTTGGATCTATGCAAAATGTCTTCTCAAGAGGTTGTAAATACACCCTTTTCGATATAACAAAAGAAATCGCTTTTATCCCTCTGAGTTCTGAGTCCAAATTCAAAGGAAAAGCTGCTATTGACGGAGTGGGTTCCCGACTCGGAAAAACTGGGGGATCCATCATTCACAGTGGACTTCTCCTAATTTTTGGAACGGTTTCCCTGAGCACCCCTTTTGTTGGAGCTTTCCTTCTTCTAATCGTTTTAGGGTGGATGGTTGCAACCAAATCTCTCGGGAAACAATTTAATCGCCTCACTGCGCAACAAGAAGAGCTCAACATTGCGGATGAAGCTCCTGCCCCTGCACAAAAGCCTGCCCCCCAACCGGTTTCTGCTAAGGCATCATGAACCTATCCAACTAAATATCCTGACCACATATAGATGAGCCCGAGCTTGCTAAAAGCTTCCCATAAACCCGCCAACCGCTCCCATCGCATCAGGAACCTCCGACCCTTCCGTTTTAACCAAAAAAACGTTCTCTCAATCCCCCATCTTTTTCGTTTGCACCTAAAAAACTCAGCGACTTTTGCTGCACTTATCTTCACAGTTCTATTCTTTTTGTACCCTATCACTGGTAAATATCCCTTGCTTGAGGAGTTGCTCTCGGAAGATAGCTCCATCATAACCTTTAGCTGCTTCACAGATGGTTAGGTTTTTGCTATTTTTGAGCTGTATTACAACCATTTGATCGAGCATCATCAAGGCTTGATGGCGCTCATCGCCTTTGGCAGAGGTGTTTGTCATCCATAAAGGGAGCCCTTTTCGATTTGTATCCATGTTCAACCTCTTCACCTCTTCTTGGGGCTGAGGGAAAAAGAGGCGTCTACGGCGATCTGTCCCCTAGCTATTTTTCCCATTGCAAGACCCTTTTGTAAAAGACCATGCAAAACCCTATCGTAAACGTCAGCTTCTTGCAGTTGCTTGAGCCATTTATGAGCTGTTGATCTAGGAACATAGCGACTAGGGTTTATAGGGAGGTCTTTCCATCGACAACCAGGAACAAGACGATACAGTATCGAGTTCCAGACCTTTCTCCTATCACTTTTAGGGGTACCCTTCTCTAAAGGTGGAGTCTAACTCATAAGTTCTTGTATAAGAAACCACTGTCTATCTGATAACTCTAAAAATGCTTGCGCTACTATGCATCTCCTGCTAAAAAACGGAAAACATTTTACCAAATCAATGATTTAGTTGGATAGGTTCATAGAAACCTACTGTTGGGTATAGACTGAAAACTTATCCAAACGCGCCTTTGTTTGAGAATGGCACGCCCAAAAAAAGCCTGAAGCAATTTTTATTCAAGCTGTAGCTAGGTTGATTTAAAGTCGGAGTGATTTTGACGACTAACCCCTGCTTAGTAAGGTTTCGCTTTCTTTCAATTTTAATGAAAGGAAGGCTAGAAGGTTTAAGAAAGCTTTTTCTTGAACCTGTTCCTCAGTGCTCATAGCGTTGCTCGATTGGACGAGCTTTTGAAGAAAAGATGTATATAGAACGTCCATAATAACCTCAAAAAAATAATAGTTATCTTCAGAAAATTTATTCATATTAGTAATTTTATAACAATACTAAAAACCCATCTTTAATTAAATTAATAAATTTTTACTTTACAAATCGAGTTAATTCTTGATTTTTTTCCTGCATAGCTGAGAGCTTCATGTATTTTCAACGTAATAATTTTAATTTTGCTTGGTTTATAGACTTGCTCTCTTATTTCTGTTATTGTTGTTGAGGCAGATAGAATTCCGACACATGAATAGCGACTCCGAACGGTTGATGGATTTAAACTGAAGCTTATCCATTTTACTGGAACTCGCTACTGCGATGAAAGGTTTTTTTCTGGTTCCTTTTGACTTCTTTTTAAAAAAAGAGTGGCCAAACCTATATCCCTTATGCTCTTTTAGTTTAGCTTCGGGATGCAAGAGCACGAGCTTCCAAAGGTAAAAGGCTGCATCAAACTCTACAAAAAGAGCGCGCGTGCTCCACTTTGCATTCAGGCTTTACTCAAGAAATGTCAAGTACCTTTACATCAAACTTAAGTGTTTTCCCTGCAAAAGGATGATTAAAGTCGAGAATGATCTCTTCTCCCTCAATACTCACAACCTTTATCAACATTTCTCCAAATTGCTCATCAGCTACAACGAGAAGAGCGCCTTCAAATCTTAAATCTTCAGGGATCAAATTTGCTGCGACTTTTTTAAAGGCATGAGGATTTACCTCTCCATAAGCATATTGAGGCTCGAGCGTAATTTCTTTGTTATCTCCAACGTCTAATCCTCGAAGAGCCTCTTCAAGTGCTGGTAAGATTTGCTGCGATCCAACAAGAAAGATGAGGGGATCTTTCCCCACGTTACTATCGATTTGTGTGTTATTATCTGAAAACACACTATATTCAATAGCAACTTGTTTCCCTTTTTCTATCATGGCTTTCCCCTCCCCTATGAAAGTATCAATCTTTTTTGTAGCAGTCCCTTACTTTAGTATGACAGATGTGATTAATTTAGTAAACTCAGGATCTGCGGCGCAGCATAGCTGAAAATAAAGTCAGCGCCCGCTCGCTTCATAGAAATAAGAGACTCATAAAAAATGGCTTGTGCATCAAGAAATCCTTTTTCTTCAGCTGCTATGATCATTGCATACTCTCCGCTCACATGGTAAGCCCCAACAGGGAGAGAACTTTTTTCTTTGATAGCAAAAATGACGTCTAAGTAAGGAAGTCCAGGTTTAACGAGGAGCATATCAGCTCCTTCTTCTTCATCTAGAAGGGCTTCTCTTAGAGCTTCTACTCGATTCGAAGGATCCATTTGGTAGGTTTTTTTATCGCCGAATGAGAGAGAGGTCTGAATAGCAGTCCGAAAAGGCCCATAAAAAGCTGAGGCATATTTTGCTGTATAGGAAAGGATAGAGATGTCACTATACTCTTCTTTATCAAGAGCTTCTCGGATAGCTTTGACCCTTCCATCCATCATATCGCTAGGGGCAACAATGTCACATCCAGCTGAAGCATAACAAATGGCTTGCTTGACAAGTGCTTCTAATGTTGTATCATTATCGACTTCTCCTTTGAGATTCGTGATTCCATCGTGTCCGTGAGAAGTGAAAGGATCGAGGGCAATATCACTAATAATACAAAGACTTGGGATTTCCTTTTTGATTGTTTGGATCGCTTGAGGGATTAAAGAGTAAGCGTTCCAGGCTTCACTTCCTTGATCATTTTTTAGACTGGGATCGATAACGGGGAAAAGAGCAATGCCAGGAATCCCTTGGGTATGAAGAAGCTCTGCCTCTTTGAGAATCAAATCCACCGACAAACGATCGATGCGAGGCATTGAGGGGATGGGTTGGCGGCATTTTTCCCCATCAAGGACAAAAAAAGGAACAATAAGATCGCTAGCTTGAAGAGTCTTTTCTCTAATTAGAGAGCGGACGGCTGGAGATTTCCGGTTCCGCCTTGGACGTTTCAAAAAGTTATACTCTGTTTTTACAGTCATGATACCTCCTCATTAGAAATTCTAAAACCTGAGGCCTATTTGATACCCATTTCCAAAATTGGTATAAATACCATTCAGAAAGTTAAACGATCAACAATTGTTTGATCAACAAAGCTTGATGTTATAGCAGCAAGTGAAGGAACTTTTAAAATGATCATTTTTTTTGTTTGACAAAATTAACCACAATTTTTATTCAAAACACGCCGTAAAACCTGCTTCCTTGAGTTGAGAGGATATAAGGCGCTTTTCTCATGTTGGAGTTTTTGGCTCTCAATCTATTTTCTCCATAGAAAATATGATTTGAAGGATTCACGGGCTAAAAGTATACTTCGAAAAGCGGCAGGGCATGCCGTATTAGCCTGCGCTCGAGGAAGCGTTAGCAGCCTCTAAGAAGCAGAAACCTCTGAACATGGGTGACCTAGTTTCAGCCTGAGAAATCAGGAATCTTCTTCCTTTAGGGAAGA
>JASJDV010000045.1 GCA_030064985.1 Simkaniaceae bacterium
AGTGACAAGCCATGTCAAGAAAAACAGGTCTTCTCAGGATCAACCTTTTAGATATCAAGGTTGATGTCCTATTTAAGGACTTTTTTGGGGACAAAAACAACGAAGAAATTTTAGAAAACTTCATCAACAACGTGCTTGGCCTCAAAAGAGATCCTATTATTGAGGTTGAAGAATTCCTAGATCCTAGGAAAATGCGCGTTGAAGTGGGCCAGCCTACCACCTTCTTGGATCTTTCCGTCAAAGCAAAAAGTGGCGAGCGCTACATCATTGAGATGCAAACGTTGGAATAGGCAAAGAGGTTTTAAGCTGAATCTTTAGCTAAAAAAGAGCAAGAGATGTGCAACAGCCGAGTATGCACCACACAACTAGCAATGCATGCTCATATTTTAAAGTTTAATTGATTGCAGCATCGAAAGTTAATCCAACATCACCAATCTCGATGACATTTACATTAATTCTATCCATAATTTTTCTCCTTACTTATGGATAAGGACAGCCTCTTTTTCTAACGTCTTTTACTTTCCTATTCCTTGAATCGCTTAACCGCTTTTGAGCGGAAAAGACTTAAGAATGCAAGAGCTTTTTAAACCCTTCCGTTTCACGGATGGAATCAAAGGCTTTTTTCGAAAGAATGGATTTGAGGTTTTTCATCCCTGCCCTTTGAGCTGCGCAGAGCCACCCAATGGCTGGTTCAGCTTGCGCAAGAGCGGCGCAAGCCTCCGCATTACTTAAAGCAATGGTTGGATCGGGAAGGAGTTGAAAAGCGGGCCCCCCAAGTTCAATAACAAGGGAATAATCTTTCACCTCATAGGCTGCGCGATGGAGAAAAAGTTTGGATTCAGCGCTGAGGTGTTTCTTGATGGGAAGAAGAAGATCATAGACGTTTTGATACTCCCCTCCTTCCGCTTTCATTGCAGCAAGAGATTGGGTTGTTAAATTGTAGACCATTCCCCGCTGCGTTTTTGCTCGCATCTCTTCCAGTTTGGGAATAGCTGCCTCTTTTTGATGATTGTTCAATAAATCTTCAATCTCTTTCATCTTTTTTGTGATTTCTTCACTCCGATCACTTTCAGTGATATCGCGAGATTTTCTCCAGGAAGCAAAATTTTGAAAGGTGAAGAGAAAGAAAAATGCCCCAAAAAGGAAGCTTCCGATCAAGAAAAAGAAAAGGCTACACGCACATGCAAGGAGCATACTTGTAAAAACGGCATATTTAAGCCCTCTCGCTCCAAAGACCGATTCCAGCACGACTCTAAGCAGCTGCCCTCCATCTAAAGGCATGACAGGCATAAGGTTCACAATCGTCCAAAAAAAATTGACCTGCGCGCAAATCTTGAGCGTTGCGAGAACATAAAGATTTTCAAAAAATTTTGTCGATAAGAGACAGAGACAGAGAAGAAAAAGGAAAAATCCAAATACAGGCCCATTGAATACAACCAGAAACTCTCTCCAACCTCTGAGGCGAGGCCCCTCAGGGTAAGTGAGTCCGCCAAAACCAACCAGTTGTATCCACGGTTTTTGACCAAAATAACGGGAAGTCAAAGCATGTCCATATTCATGGACAAGAATCGAAACAAAAATTACCCCGACCCAAATAAGTGTTAAAATCAATGGATGGGACATTTGGCTACTATTAAGGTAGCCGATAAGCGCAGCTGTTACAAAGAAGAAGGGAGAGATTTTTACCGGTATTTTCATGTTCCCATGGCTTTTAAGATCGTAGCACCTATGTCAGCTGGAGACTCCGCAACAAAAACCCCTGCGGCTCTAAGTGCATCTATCTTACTTTCTGCGGTCCCTTTTCCACCAGAAATAATCGCACCAGCATGTCCCATTCTTTTTCCAGGTGGAGCGGTAACCCCAGCGATAAATCCTCCCACAGGCTTACTGCAATGGGCTTTAATCCAATCCGCAGCTTCCTCTTCAGCATTTCCCCCAATCTCTCCAAGAAGTAAAAGGCCGTGTGTGTCGGGGTCTTTTTCAAATAGCTCCAAAACATCAATAAAATGCGTTCCATTCAGTGGATCGCCTCCAATCCCGACACAACTCGACTGTCCTAAACCATTTTGCGTGGTTTGCCAGACCGCTTCGTAAGTGAGTGTCCCAGAACGAGACACAATTCCTATTTTTCCTTTCTTATGAATGTATCCTGGCATGATCCCAATTTTGCATTCTTCAGGCGTGATCACTCCTGGGCAATTGGGACCGATCAATCTCGAGGTTTTTGAATGTCTCATGACCTGTGAGACTTCTAACATATCCCGGATAGGAATCCCTTCTGTAATACAGATAATCAGGGGAATTCCTGCATCTTCAGCTTCCAAAATTGAGAGCGCAGCAAATGGGGGGGGAACAAAAATCATTGTCGCATCGGGGGCAACTTTTTGCTTTGCTTCAGAGACGGTATCAAAAATCGGAAGATCAAAAGTGGATTGTCCCCCTTTTCCCGGTGTCACTCCTCCGACAAACTTTGAACCATACTGCATACACTGCTCGGTATGAAATTGCCCCGACTTCCCCGTGATTCCTTGAGTGATCACCTTTGTCTTTTTGTTTACAAGAATTGACATCTTTTTCCTTATCTTAAATGGCATTGACTACTTTTTCCGCAGCATCTGCCATCCCTTCAGCAGAGATAATTTTGAGTCCTGACTCTTGCAACAAACGTCGCCCTTCTTCCACATTTGTCCCTTCCAATCGAACAACAAGCGGAATTTTAATGCGCAGTTCTTTTGAGGCTGCAATCACCCCTTCTGCAATAGTTGCGCAATTCATAATCCCCCCAAAAATATTGACAAGGAGCGCTTTCACATTTTTATCAGCAAGAATAATTTTAAATCCTTCTGTCACCTTTTCTTGGCTTGCTCCGCCTCCAACATCGAGAAAGTTTGCGGGCATTCCTCCATAGTGTTGGATGCTATCCATTGTCGACATGGCAAGTCCTGCTCCATTTACCATACATCCAATCGTTCCCGATAGTGAAAGATAGGCAAGGTCATGCTCTTTTGCCGCCACTTCATTGGGAGAGACTTGTGATGGATCATAAAAAGCTGCAATTTCTTTTTGTCTAAACAAGGCATTGTCATCAACACTAAGTTTGGCATCGATTGCCCAAATAGCGCCTTTATTGGTTTCAACAAGAGGATTGATTTCAAAAAGAACGCTATCGGTTTCAATGAAGGCTTGAGCCAGACTTGCGGCCACCCTCATCCCTTGTTTTGCTCTAGCCCCTTTCCAGCCCATAAAATTGGCTAATCTAAGGAGATGGTAGGGTCTTACAGTTCCGTCGAGTCTGATTGGCAACTTTAAGATTTTTTCTGGGGTTTTTTCAGCCACACCCTCAATTTCCACCCCTCCTTCTGAAGAAGCGATGAGAAGGGGCAGCGCGCGATCCCGATCAATAACTGCGCCCAGATAGTATTCTTTGGCAATGTTTACAGGTTCTGTAATCAAAACCTTGTGAGCTATAAGGCCTCGGGGGCCTGTTTGATGATTCACCATTTTCATCCCAATGAGTTTCTGCGCCGTTTCGACAATCTCATCCTTTGATTTGGCAAACTTGACCCCCCCAGTTTTTCCCCGGCCGCCAGCATGGACTTGAATTTTTACAACGGCTTCATGAAGTCCAAGTTCTTGGATCACTTGCTTTGCTTCTGCAGGCGATGCTGCTACCCCAAAGTCAGGGATAGGCACGCCATACCTTTTCAAAATTTCCTTAGCTTGATACTCGTGGGTATCCATGAATTTACCTTTGATTGTAGGTTGGATTCATAATTCCTATATGTGATACGCTGGATTATCGATCAATGAAAAATCTGAGGCAAAATGTTTGGTCTTTTAAAGTCAGGGCTTAACAAAATTCGAAAAGCTTTTTCGAAAACGCGCTCCATCCTGGGCGATAAAATGCGCTCTCTTCTACAGAGGCCCCTTGACGATGAAACCTTGGATGAGCTCGAGCAAATCCTGTTTGAAGCTGACCTCGGATCAACCCTTGCTCTTGAGTTTGTGGAGTATGTCCGAAAGTATAGGGAGAAATACCATCACCCTATCGAGGCAATGAAGGCTCATGCTCAAGAGATCCTCCATACACCCCCTCATGTGCAAGGAAAAACCCCCACACAATCTCCAAAAGTCATCCTTGTAGTCGGTGTCAACGGAAGTGGAAAGACAACCTCCTGCGCAAAACTTGCGCGCATTTACAAAGAAAAAGGAAAAAAGGTCCTGCTTGCTGCAGGCGATACCTTCCGAGCTGCTGCAATCGAGCAACTTACCACTTGGTCTGAACGTCTCAAGCTCGATTGTATCAAGGGAACTCCGGGTGGCGATCCTTCAGCCGTTCTCTTTGATGCTCTGACAGCTGCAAAAGCTCGGGGACATGACGTTGTCATTGCAGACACCGCCGGCCGTCTCCAGTCAAAAACTGGTCTGATGCATGAGCTTGCAAAGATTGAACGAGTAGCTCAAAAAGTCGTTCCCGACGCGCCTCATGAAATCTACCTCGTCCTGGATGCCACAACGGGGCAAAATGCTCTAGATCAAGCTAAAACTTTTCATGCATTCACACCTCTTACCGGTCTTATTCTGACGAAGCTTGATGGCTCTGCAAAAGGAGGAATGATTCTTCCCATTTATCATCAACTGAGAATCCCGATCCGCTACATTGGAATCGGTGAAGGGGCAGAGGATCTTTTCCCCTTTTCTCCAAAGCTCTACATCGACGCTCTTTTCTCCTAATCCCTTTTATGCTTAAATGGGCGGCATGAACATATCTGCATACCACTGTCTCATCAATGATACCCTTACGTATATCAAGGAACTCCTCCCCTCTGATAAAGACTTGCCTCCACTTGGAGAGTCTAATTCTGAAAGGATCAAAGAAGAAGCGTTACCTACACGCAAGGTTCAAGGCGTCCAACATAAAGAGCCCCAAAATGAACTCTTAAAAGAGGACAGCGGTGGCAGTGAAAGTTCTCACAAAAAAAACGTAAGGAGTGATAGGCTCGCTGTTGAAGCCTCTCCTTCTCCGGTACTCAATCAACAAAAGGAAGGATCGGGAAAGGCTTTCATCGAATTAGAACCGCCTAAGAGCGCTCCCCCTCATTTCAGCGAAGAGACGCGAAAAATTCTTAAGGAAATGGCTCCCGATCTTTATTATCACGAAAATGTTCCCAGCGATTCTAGGGCGAAGCGAATCAAAGAAGCGTGGAAAGAAAAACGGTCAACCCCTGCGATTCCCATTCTTTTTCAAGGAACGCAGTTTCGAAATTTTGTTCAAAGGATTGCCAAAGCCATTGACACCGTTTATGGCTCCTGTCGCCTTGTTGAAATGATGCCTCAGAAAAAGTGGGATCTTTTTTTACAGTCAGAAAACCTTAAGCTGATCCTTGCTCCCGATGCTCTGATTTTTGGAAATAAAGAGCTCCTTTCCTTGTATCGAGAAACCCCTCAACAAAAAAAACAGACCCTCGGAAATATTCCCCTCCTTCTACTTCCCGATTTGAGTCTCTATTATAAAGACCCTTATCTCAAGCGCTCGCTTTGGAATGTAATATGCAATACGATCGATTCGCTGCCGTCATCTTAGATAAAGGGCTGGATCAACCTTTGGATTATGGAGTTCAGATTCCTGTTTCCGTCGGTACACGTGTCTTAGTTCCTGTTCAAAACTCTCTCCGAAAGGGAACCGTTGTTGCTCTTAAAGAAAAACCTTCGGTTTCCAAAATCCAGCCGATCAAAGAGATCCTGTCAGAAGAAAGTCTCATTAGCCCAAAGCTTTTTGCTTTAGCCAAGTGGATGTCTCGTTACTACTCCACCCCCTTTCGAAAAGTGCTAAAAGTTCTCCTTCCCGCAACGATTCGAAAAGAAATCCAAGAAAAAAAACAACTTTTTGTCCGGCGCCTCCTTCCTCCTAAACAAATCGGAAACCTTGCGGTTTCCCTAAGAAATAACCACCCTTCCCAAGCCAAAGTCCTCGATATCCTCATCAAAAAACCTAAAGGGATTCTTCTGACAGAACTTTTAGAACTGTCGGGAACATCAAAAAGCCCTGTTTCAAGTTTGGAAAAGGAAAAAGTCCTCAGCATTGAAGCCTTGCACATCGAACGCTCTCCCCTTGAAGACATGGAATTTTTCCCGACAAAGCCAAAGGTTCTAAAGGCAGAACAAAAAAAAGCACTGACTACAATCGTTTCCCATTTGAAAACCTTTAAAACCCATCTGATTCACGGGGTCACCGGGAGTGGAAAAACAGAAATCTACTTGCAAGCAATTCAGGCTGCGCGAAGGCTCGATTTAGGAGTGATCCTTCTCGTTCCAGAAATTGCTCTGACTTCCCAAACAATCGAACGGCTAAAATCCCGTTTCTCGGAAAAGATGGGTATCCTCCATCACCGTCTGAGCGATGGAGAGCGGTTTGATATCTGGCATGGAATGCAAAAAGGAGACATTAAAATCGTTGTCGGAGCGCGTTCTGCGATTTTCAGCCCCCTCAAAAATCCTGGATTGATCATTGTCGATGAAGAGCATGAATCTTCCTATAAACAAACCGATGAAGAACCTTGTTACCACGCTCGAGATGTTGCCATCATGCGAGGGAAGATAGAACAAGCAACGGTTGTGCTAGGAAGTGCCACGCCCTCAATCGAAAGTTATGCCCATGCTAAAAGTGGAAAGTATTGGCTCAGCACCCTGAAAACGCGCGCTGCCGATGCCAGTCTTCCTCAAGTCAAAATCATCGATATGAAAACAGAGTATGCCAAGTCCGCAGGGTTTACTCTATTTTGCTCAGATCTTATCGATGGCATGAAAGACCGTCTCAAAAAAGGAGAACAAATCCTCCTTTTCTTAAACAGACGGGGCTATCACACCTTTCAGCTGTGCGGGAGTTGCGGCAAAAGTGTCAAATGTCCCCGCTGCTCTATGAGTCTCACCTTTCATAAAAAAACCAACCACCTCGCCTGTCACCTTTGTTCCTATGTCCTAGCTCCCCCACCGGTTCAATGCCCAGCTTGTAGAAAAGCAGCAACCCTTAACTTCAAAGGGGTGGGAACCGAACAAATCGAGCGGACTCTCCATGCCCTTTTCCCGGATATCCGCACCCTCCGTATGGATGCAGACACTACACGCCACAAAGGGAGTCATGACCTCCTTTTTAAACAATTCAAATCGGGGAAAGCCGATGTCTTGATTGGAACTCAAATGATCGCTAAAGGACTCCATTTCCCAGCCGTCACTCTGGTGGGCGTTTTAAACTCTGATGGGGCTCTGAATGTGCCCGATTTTCGCGCTTCAGAAAAGGTCTTTCAACTGTTAACGCAAGTCGCTGGGCGCTCTGGCCGCGGCGCGCTTAAAGGAGAAGTGATCATTCAAACTTGCCTTAAAGGGCATCCTATTTTTCATCATGCATCAACTGAAGATTATGTCTGCTTTTACCGGGAAGAGATCGAAGCGCGCAAACTGTTTGCCTTTCCCCCCTTTACCCGCCTTGCAAAACTGGTTTTTTCAGGAAAAAATGCAGGACATGTGAAGCAGTGCGCTGAAGCTTTCTATGGAGCTCTTCTTAAAAAACTCCCTCCGTCCTACACCCTCTATCCGGTCATCCCCTCCGGCTATGCCAAAATCAAAGACAAATTTCGCTTTAAAATTTTAATCAAAGGAAAAAATCCCCTCTTTCTCTCGTCAGTCCTGCAAGAAACCCGAAAAGCCCTCCACCTTCCACGCTCGATCTCCCTCCTGATCGATATCGACCCCCTATCCACCTTTGCCTGACAAACGGTCAGGTTTGAACTGTTATACCTAAACAGCACGCGGGAATGCTCATCCCATTTAGGGGAGAGATTATCAGAGCAGTTCTGGAATTTTCCCCAAGTTGCTGCCAAAACCTTCCAATTAAGTTCGAGTCGTTTTTCATGTTCTTCCAAAATATCAAAAACCCTTCCTCTCATAGATCCTCAACTCTCTTGTGGAACAAGGCCATTGCCGTCCACTCTTCAAGCTAACCCTGCGCTGAGCCTGGAGTTTTGCCTACATCGGAGCTGGCAACAACCCTCCCCTTTTTGATCACTGGGGCATGAAATCTACAACCTTTTTTATCTTCAAATTCAAAACCGCTGTCTTCCAGCCTTCTCGTTGTTAACGGGAAAATTAGCAGCGGCGCGATGGATCAATGCCTCCAGTCTTCCCTGGGAATTTTAGCCCATGCAAATCAACACGAGTTTTCCCAAGTCTTAAAAAATGCTTATTGGGTACGGGCAAAATAGCCGTCTCACTTCTTTTACTGCTTATTTTTCG